>JAEYXD010000179.1 GCA_023428645.1 Pseudomonadota bacterium | reverse complement strand
CACTTGCTCGGCCTCGGTGGCGCTCAGCGCCGCCATCTCGGCCGGCACGACGTAAACGAGACACAGGTATTTCATTCGGGCACTCCTCGTTGGATGTCCGCCCAAGGACGCCCTCCGGCACGCACGGTCGACATTTTGTTTTCCGCCGACCGTAACGATCCCTGCCGTGCTACCCGGTTCTTACGCCTTGAGATGCTGCCTGAAGAAATCGATCGTCCGCTGCCAGGCGAGCGCAGCCGCTTGCTGGTCGTACCGAGGCGTCGTGTCGTTGTTGAATCCGTGCTGCGTGCCCGGATAGATGTGCGCCTGGTACTTGACGTTCGCTTTCTTCAGCGCCTCTTCGCATGCCGGCCACGCCGCGTTGATGCGCTCGTCGGTCTCCGCGAACTGGAACAGCATCGGTGCTCGGATGCTCGCAACGTCCGCGGGCGCGGGCGGGGTGCCGTAGAACGGCACCGCCGCGTTCAAGTCGGGCAGCTGGGTCGCGAGAAACCCGGCAATGGCGCCGCCATAACAGAAGCCGACGACACCGACCTTGCCGTTCGTGCCCGCCGCGGTCTTGAGATACTTCGCGGCGGCGATGAAATCCGCGCGCGTCTTGCCTTGGTCGAGTTGAGGAAACAGCTCGCGAGCCTTGTCCTCGTTACCTGGATAGCCGCCGAGCGGATGCAGCGCGTCGGGTGCGAAGGCGACGAAGTTGTCGAGCGCCACGCGCCGCGCGATATCCTCGATGTGAGGATTGAGACCGCGGTTCTCGTGCACGACGAGCACCGCCGGCAAGCGGCCCGATGCGTTCGCGGGCCGCACGAGATAACCGCGCATCTTGCCGTAGCCCGGCGCCGCGATCTCGATGTACTCGGCCTTGATGCGGCCGTCGGTGGGCGCGACTTGTTGCGCCTCGGCGAATTTGGGACTGAGCGCTTCGAGCAGCGCGGCGCCGCTCATACCCGCGATCGCGAGCCCGCCCGCGCGATCGATGAAGTCACGCCGCGAAATCTGACCATGCACGTACTTGTCGAAGAGCTTGAAAACCTCGGCTGTAAGTTTTTCGTTGTCGTTGCTCATGGCGCGTCCAAGTGCGGAGGATGACCGCGAGCCTAATATGAAATGGGTGACGACGCGCGCGTCGCGCAGGCGTGCCAGGCAACCCTTCACAAAGCTTTTCGAGCGCCCCGCCATCGCCCTCCCCAATAATGCGTGATGTTCCGGCGCATACTGCGTCGTGCCGTTGCGACGACAACCAACGGCGGAGTTTCCCGCACGAGAGGATAGCCATGAGAAAGCACGCTTCGATCATCGCCTGCGCGGCCGCGATTGGCTTCGCCGCCCCGGCATTCGCACAGTCACCGCCCCCCGTCGATCCCGCGCCCGGGGCAACGCTCCTCGCAATGGCGACGATGCCCGGAAAGGAACGACTGACCGTCACGACGCCCGGCTGGAAGAACGGCGAAGATATTCCGTTCAAGTACACGCAATACCAAGGCAACAATTTCCCCGGGCTCGAATGGAGCCAGGGCCCCGCCGGCACGCAGTCGTACGCGATCATCATGCAGGACAGCGCTTTCGTCATGCGCGGCTCGCCGATCCTGCATTGGTCGGTCGTCAACATTCCCGCGACGGTGACGAAGCTTCCCGAAGGCATGAAGCCGGAGGAGATTCCCGCGGGCTCGATCTATGGTCCGAACTATCAGGGCGCCGGCAAGCCTTACCTGGGACCGCGCACGCCAGCAGGACCGAAGCACCGCTATCACATCCAAGTGCTCGCGCTCGACACGAAGCTGCCCGCGGATTTCGCGCCACAGTCATACGACGAGCTCGTTGCGCCGATCAAAGGCCATGTCTTGGCGGCGGGCGAGGTCACCGGCCTGGGCCAGGTCGACCCGTCGGCGCCGCCACGCCCGTCGCGTCCAACGAACTGATCGGCTGGGTTCATGGCGCCGCGGCCTTCCGCCCGCGGCGCTCTTTTTTTGAGCTACAGCGTCTTCGCCAGATAACGCGTGCCGACGATTGGATTGGGGCGATACGGCTCGATCTCGCGGAAGCCGAAGCGCTCGTACAAACGTTGCGCGTCGATCATCGTCGGCAGCGTATCGAGCACGACTTCACCATAGCCGATCGACTTCGCCTCGGCGAGGACTCGTGCCACGAGCATGCGCCCGACACCCGCTCCGCGAGCGCTCGAACGCACATACAGCCGCTTCATCTCGCCGCGCCACGCATCGACGCGCTGAAGCGCGACGCAGCCGACCGGCGCGCCTGCGTAGAACGCGAGCAGCAAGCGTCCACTCGGCGGCGCATAAGCGCCAGGCAAGCCGCGCAGCTCGGCGGCGAAGCCCTGAAAGCAAAGATCGACGCCGAGCCCCTGCTGATACTCGCTCAGCAGCGTGCGGACGATGTCGATGTCATCGATGGATTGAGCGTGCACCAGCTGCGACATGTTGCGATACCCGCGTGCCTCCGATAAGCATCGGCGCAGCTCGGAATGTCGGGAAGCAACAGATGGCGCACGCGCGCACAGCACAGTTCGGCGCGCGACTCAGGCGCGGGTTGCGCGTCGGGCTCTTACGGCGACGAGTTGGCGTCCGCGATCTCCGCCAGCATGGCGATGAGTTGCGCGACGTCGTACGGTTTCTCCATCACGCGAACGAATGGATCGTCCGCGAACCCGGCGGCGATCTCATCGCCGCGCATACCGGTCGCAAGCACGATGGGCAGATGCGGATACCGGCCGCGTGCTTGACGCGCGAGCGCATCACCGCGCGCGTCGGGAAGCCCGATGTCGATGATGGCGGCGTCGTAGCGCGTCGTCTCGAACGCGGCCCGCGCCTGCGCCGCTCTATTGTGAACATCGACGCGAATGCCGAGATCGCCGAGCTCGGCGGCGACGGCGAGACTCACGACCTCTTCATCTTCGACGAACAGGATTTGCGGCGGGGACAGCGGCATCGGATCTCGTCATTGCGTGGGCGGGGCTTGCACCCATCGTGACACGAGCTTGGCGACTTCGGCCACATATTCGTCACGGTCGTGCGGCTTCGCGAGATACTCGCGCGCTCCCAGCAAATACGCCTCTTCCATGACGACAGGATTGCGATTTGCACTGAGCACAACGAGCGGAATTTCACGCGTCGCAGGATCGCGACGCAATCGTCGCAGCAGCTCGAGCCCGTGAACGATCGGGATATCGATCTCGAGCAGAACGAGCCGCGGCAGCACCGCCGGACGGTCTTGAAACATACCGGTACGAAACATGAATTGCGCGGCAGCATCGCCGTCCTTCATGCGCGTCACCGCCGGTTGACTCAGTGCGGATCGAATCGCTTGCAACGTGTCGCGAACATCCGCGTCGGAGTCGTCGACGATCAACACATCGATGCCTGCCTGCATCAGCAAGACCCTCGGGATTGGATCTTTCAGACACGAGCCGCCGCCGCAAAAGGATCCACCGGCAGCCGCCGCAACTCGCTTCCGCCTTTGGATGACACGTCGCGAGATGGCGTCAGCGGTTCGCGACGCTCGCGCGGCTCACGCGCGATGTTCGATCGCGGGCGCAGTGACGAGGCGCGCGAGCGCGGCGGCCAGCTCGCTCTGAAGATACGGCTTGCGCAGGAATATCCACTCGCCGCTCGCGATCGAGTCATCGAGGGACTCGCCGGCGTAACCGGAGCACAGCAGCACGCCGATCCCCGGCCGCAGCCTCGTCGCTTCGCGCGCGAGCGCGACGCCGTTCATGCGCCCCGGCATGAGCACGTCCGTGAGCAACACATCGAACGTGGCGTTGGACGCCAGAATGCGCAGCGCCTGCTCGGCATCGGCCGCGCAAACGGCGTTATGGCCAAGGTCGATGAGCATCGCTTGCGTGATGCCCGAGACCGATGGATCGTCCTCGGTGAGCAGAATGTCGAGCGCTCGCGTGAGCACCGCGGTGGCGGCGCCGCGTTGCTGCACGGTATCGATCGCGGTCGCGGCATGCCGAGGCAGCACGACGCTGATGCACGTGCCTTCGCCGACCACGCTGTCGACGAGCACTTCGCCGCCGGATTGCTTGACGAAGCCGTACACCTGACTCAAGCCGAGCCCCGTGCCCTTGCCCGGCGCCTTCGTCGTGAAGAAGGGCTCGAAGATGTGGTGCACGATGTCGTCACTCATGCCTTCGCCGCGATCGCGAACGTTCACACGGATGGCCGCGTCCGCTGCGTCGGTCGGCGCGGGAACGATCAGCGTCTCGATGTCGATGCTGCCCCCCGCGGCGCTCGCATCGACCGCGTTGACGACGAGATTGAGCAGGCTCGCCTCGAACTGCGTCCGATCGATCAGCGCGACGGCATTCCCCGCGTTCAGCCGCAGCGTGAGCGACATGCCCTCCGCCGCGCGCCGCAACAGCGGCTCGCAATCGCGGATCAGCTCGTTGAGATCGCACGGCTCGGGCTGCAACGGTTGACGGCGCGCGAACGCGAGCAGCTGCGCGGTCAGCCTTTCGGCGCGGCGCGCCGCAGCCAACGCTGCCTCGCCGAGCCGCGCGCGCCGCTGCGCGTTGTCGGTGTCGCGCAGAATGATGTCGAGCGCGCCGATGACGACGGTCAGCAGATTGTTGAAATCGTGCGCGACGCCGCCCGTGAGCCGCCCGAGCGACTCGAGCCGCTGCGCATGCATCAGTGCGGCTTCCGCTTCGGCCTTCTCCGCCATCGCGGCCGCGACGCGCTGCTCCAACAGCTCATTGAGCTGCTGGAGGTTCCGCTCTGCCTGGCGCGCCTCGGCCGCCTGCCGTGCCTGCTCTTCCGCGCGCAGCTTGTCCGTGACGTCCTGAAATGCGGCGACGGAGGCCGCTGCCTCGTTGACGCGATGAGGCAACGGCGCTGCGGTAACTTCGAGTTGAATGAGCGCGCCATCGCCGCGCCGATAGCGCTGCAATACGGGGCCGACGCGTTCGTTCCGGTGCATCGCCTGGTAGAGCGCGTGCTCTTCCGGGGAGAGCCGCCGGCCTGTCTCATCGACCACACCGTGGCTGCCTTCGTGCGCCCACACCGCCGCGCCGCCGATGGGATGGCCGAGCAGCTTTTCCGCCTCGGCGTTCGCGAACCGCACCTCGCCCGAGGGCGAGGCGGCGACGAAAATACCCATGGGCAGATTGTCGAGAATCGCCCGGAGCTGCTGCTCGCTGCGCAGCGCTTCGCGAATCGCGAGCGCTTCGAACCTGCGATCGGACAACGCGGCGATCAACGCCAGCAGCAGGATCACGAGCGTTCCCACCGCCACGCCGATCGCGAGTACGAAGGGCCCGATGCCGACGGGCTGCGTGAGCGCACCCGGTTCCGCGGTGATGCGAACACCGAGCATCGCCGTGTAGTGCATGCCGGAGATTGCAAACCCGAGCACGATGCCGGCGAGCACTCGCTCACCGAACGTCGTCTCGCGCATCGCGACCATGAGCGCACCGGCCGACGCCGACACGGCGATCAGGAACGCGAGCAGGACGAAGACCGGCGCGTGCTCGATCGTCGCACCCGTGATCACCGCCGCCATGCCGACGTAGTGCATCCCGCAGATGCCCGCGCCCATCACCAGGCCGCTGCCGATCTGACGGTGTCGACTCGGGCGCGCCGACACGAATGCGAACGTCGTGGCGGCGATTGCCAGCACTAGCGAGAACACTGACAACTGGACGTCGTAGCGCACCTCGGTGCCAGGATTGAACCCGAGCATCGCGATGAAATGCATCGACCAGGTGCTCAGACCCATCGCAATGCCTGCCGCCGCGATCCAGGCCAGCCGCCACGCACCGACATGCGATGGCATACGGCGGAACAAAGCGAGCGCAGTCCAGGCGCCGACCCAGGCGGTCAGGATGGACAGCGCGAAGAAGATGGGATGGTGAGCGATATGCATGCGTCGGCACAGATTAGTTGCTGCGCACCATATCGACCATGAGGCTGTACCCTATTGATTCTTCCCGAAAACTTCCAGCCGCTCGAAATCGGCGGGGGTCGTGTCGGTTCTGACGTCGCTGCTACGTCATAAAGACGTGACTTCAATGGGTGAACGAGAGGAGACGCACGATGACCGAGAACGCGATTTGCCTGTGGTACGACGGCACAGCGGAGGAAGCGGCGAACTTCTATGCCCGGACTTTTCCGAACAGCGCGGTGACCGCGGTCCACCGCGCCCCGGGCGATTATCCGAACGGCAAGGAAGGACAGGCGCTCACGGTCGACTTCACCGTGGTGGGCGTGCGCTGCATCGGCCTGAACGGTGGTCCGATGTTCAAACACAGTGAGGCATTTTCGTTTCAGATCCTCACGGAGGACCAGGCCGAGACCGATCGTTACTGGAACGCCATCGTCGGCAACGGCGGCGCTGAAAGCGCCTGCGGGTGGTGCAAGGACAAGTGGGGCCTGTCATGGCAGATCACGCCGCGCGCGCTCGTCGCGGCCATCACGGACTCCGATCGTGCGGCTGCAAAACGGGCATTCGAGGCGATGATGACGATGCAGAAGATCGATATCGCAACGATCGAAGCCGCACGGCGCGGCACGGCGCGCGCCTGAGCGCGCTCGCTGCCGGGCACGAGGCGCCCGGCAGCGAGCGGACAGCGTTCGTCCTCGAGCGCCTACGCGGCGCGCGCCTTTTCCGGTCCACCACAGCAGGTCGTCGATCATGCGATTGGCAACATCGTCGAGCTGCGTCAACGCTGGTGAGACAGTACGAGCTCACGCGGCTCGGCCGCTCGCTGCGCGTGGCCGTGGAGCCGTTCGGCGCCTGGGCGCAGGAACATGTGAGGCACATCAGCAAGGCGCGTGCGGAGTTCGACGCGCGGACCAGGAGTGCCACTCTCCCCGACGGAGAGGATTAGGGCGAAAGGCGCCCCTAGGCTGTCGCGCTCGCCTTGGACAAGTTCTTGCGCAGGTCGCGGCTCGCGAGAAAGAAATGCAGAGCGCCCCACGCGATGAGTCCGAGCAGACACAACATCGCGATGCGCAGCGACTCCTCGGCGTACGCAGGTGCCAGCGCGTCGCTCAAGGCGCCGACGAGCAGCGGTCCGATACCGTAGCCAATGAGGTTCGATAGCAGGAACAGGAGTCCCGCGATCGTCGAGCGCATGCGAACCTCGACCAGGCTTTGAGTCAGCGCCGCGACGGTCGGAAACCAGAACATCACCGTCGCGGCGAACACCACAACGCCGGCAAGCGCGCCGGACGGATGCGTCGTCAGGATCGACCACGATCCGATGCCGAGCGCGGCCAACGCGCCGACGGAAATGAGCCACGTTCGATAGCGATCATCCCGCGCGCCGAGCGCATCCGAGAGCGCACCCGACGACACGTTCGCAAGAATGCCGAGCACCGCGATGCCGATACCGAGAAACGGGCCGACCTCGTGCAAGCGCAAATCGTGGCTGCGGACGAGGAACGTGAAATGCCACGACCCCATGCCCGCGACGACGATGTAGCACAACGTCGCGCCGATCAAGAGATGCCGCAGCGACCGCTGGCTCCACACATACATGAGCGTCTCGCGCAGTGGCGGCGCACTCTCGCGCGCCCGGCGCGAGTGATCGGCCAGGCCGCGCTGCGGCTCGCGCGTCGTCGTGACGAGCAGCAACGCGAGCAGGAATCCGGGAATCGCGACGGCGACGAGCGCGGCACGCCATCCATACACGTGAGCGATATAGGTCGCGAAGGTGAGATTGACGAGCGCGGCCACCTGCGTTCCCGACGCGAACACCGCCATCGCCGTCGCGCGCCGACGCGGCTCGAACGTGTCCGCGATCATCGAGACCGCCGCCGGGCCGCCGCCCGCCTCGCCGATGCCGACGCCGACGCGTGCAAGAATCAAATGCCACAGGCTCTGCGCACCGGCGCACGCCAACGTCATCGCGGACCATGCCGCGAGGCACGTCGCCGCGAGGTTGCGTCGGTTCGTGCGATCGGCCAGCACACCGAGCGGCAGCCCGGCCGTGCCCATGAAGACCGCGTACACGAGCCCCATCAGCGCGCCGAGCTGCCCGTCCGTCAGACCGAATTCCGCGCGAATCGGCTCGATCAGCACGCTCAGCACGATCTTGTCGAGCACGAGCAGCACGTTGAGCAGCGCGAGCAGCACGAGCAGGTAGTAGCGCCGCTTCGTCGACACCTCGGTGGCCGCGGCCGGACGCAGCTCTGTCATGCAAATTCCCCCGTGCGCAAGCGATCGTTGTCGCACGATCTGAGCGGAACGGACACCGGCGCGTCAATCGCGCTCGTGGATTCCGTACATGCGAGCCGTGAATACTCGTTACTCGTCCGGAGATATCTTGCGAGCGGCGTCGATGACGAGCTGACGCAGCCATCTGTGTCCCGACTCGGCATGAACCCGCGGATGCCACGCCATCGATACCGAATAGCTCGGGAACTCCGTCGGCGGCTCGTGCAGCCGAATCCCCGGCAGATGCGCAAAGCGCTCGGCGAGCGTGGCGGGAACCATGGCAATCAGCGGTGACTCGGCGACGATGAAAGGCGTCGCGGAAAAATTCGAGACGAAGGCGCCGACGTTGCGCCTCAAGCCGCGCGCCGCGAGCGTCATGTCCGCCATGTTCTGCAGCTCGCGCTCGTCGGGCGCGAGCACGACGTGCTTGAGAGACAGGAACGTCTCCAGGGCGAGCGTTGGGCCGATCGCGGCATTCGTTGCGCTCGCAATGACGACGAGACGCTCGTCGAACAGCTTCTTGACGTGCCAATCCGCGGGCAGCGCATCGAACCAGCCGATGACGAGATCGAAGCGCGTCGCCTCGAGCTGCGGCAGATCGAGGTGACGGCTCGGCACGGACAGCAGCTTCAAGATCGCGCCGGGCGCGGCCACGCTGAACGCCTGCAACAGCGGCGGGCTCAGCACGGCACTCGCATGATCGGTACATGCGATGCGAAACGTCGCCTTGCTCGTGGCGGGATCGAAGCGATCCGCCTTGCCCAGCGCCTCGAGCTGCGGCGCGAGCTGTGAAACATGCAACAGGAGGCGTTCGCCGTACTCCGTCAGCACGAAGCCGCTGCGGCCGCGAACGAGCAGCTGATCGCCGAACGTCTTGCGCAAGCGCGCGAGCATGTGGCTCATCGCCGGCTGACTCAGACCGACGCGCTGGGCCGCCCGGCTGACGCTGCGCTCGCGCAACAACCCTTCGAGCGCCAACAGCGCCCGCAGTTCGAGCTTCGCAATATTCGGATTCTGCATGTTCGACATGATCGCAGTTCGGTATCGACGTTTGCAGCCCTCCCCTAGCATCTGACGCGAACGTAAGGAGCGCTTGCAGAGCGAGGTCGGAACGGCGTGACACCGAGAATTCGAAGGCTGCTGAAATCACTCGACGCCGTGCGCGATTGCCGCTTCGACGTCAGCATCGCGAAGGGCCTGCTCGTCACCCGCGCATTTCGCGAGTCCGAAGGCGAGCCGCAGATCCTGCGCTGCGCACGCGCGTTCGCGACCGTCCTCGACGAGATCCCGATCTACATCGACGCCGACGACCTGCTGCTCGGCACCCTCGCCAGCCGCCCGGGCGCGGTCGAGCTTACGAGCCTCTGGTCGACGTGGCCCGACGAAGAGATCGACGCGCTGTGCGCGAACGGCTTCAAGGTTCGCGACGGCGATCGGCCACTGATCCGCGACATGAACGAGTACTGGCGCAAGCGGTGCTTGACGGCACGCATGACCAGCTTGTACGACGAGCAACGCCTGTGGCCCTACGCCCAGCTCGGCATCGTGCTGCCGCCGTTTCGCAGCCGTGAGGAAGGCTGGGGCCCGGGCGGCATGATCGGCTGCGGCTGGGGCATCCATCACGAGATCAGCCAGATCATCGGCGTGTTCCAGTTCGAGAAGGTCCTGGAGCGCGGCATCGACGGGCTGATCGCCGAGGCCGAACAGGAGCTTGCCGGCACGCGCCTGTTCAGCGCGGAGGCGGTTGCGAAGGCCGATCAACTACGCGCCATCGTCATTGCGCTGAACGCGGTGCGCCGCTATGCCGCTCGCTTCGCCGCGCTAGCGAGCGCGCAGGCGGCCACGGAGCAGGACCCGCAACGCCGCGCCGAGCTGCTCGAGCTGGCGCGCATGTGTCAGCAGGTACCGGCACGGCCGGCACGCACCTTCCGCGAGGCGATGCAATCGCTCTGGTTCATGGTGCTGATGGTGCTGCCCTCCGGCGTGCTGTCGTTCGGGCGGTTCGATCAGTTCATGCAGCCGTATTATGCGGCGGATCTGCAAGCCGGCCGCATCACGAAGGAAGACGCGCTCGAGCTGATCGAATGGCTGCGCATCAAGGACTCACAGATCGTCATCACCGCCGGCCGCACGCATCGCTCGAAGTACGGCGGTCTCGCGAAATGGCACAACTGCGTCATCGGCGGGCAAACGCCGGACGGCGCGGACGCGACGACGGACCTGTCCTTCCTGCTGCTCGAGGCCGCGCGCGACTGTCCCGCGCCGCATCCGACGCTCACGATGCGCGTGCATGCGAACACCCCGGACGCGCTGCTCGAGGCTGCCTTGGAACTGATCGCGACCGGCATCGGCTTGCCGGCCCTGATCAGCGACGAATCGACGATCGCCTTTCTGCGCGCGCGCGGGGCGTCGCTCGAAGACGCGCGCAACTATGCGGTCGCCGGCTCGCTCGGCGTGAACATTCCCGGCCAATCGCGCACGATCGCCTGGCCCATGTTCACGGCGCCACGCGTGCTCGAGCTGGCGATCTACGGCGGCCAGGACCCGCGCTCCGGAGCGCAAGTCGGCCCGCGGACGCAGCCGCTCACGGAGTGTGCTTCCTACGATGCATTCGTCGCGGAGCTCAAAACCCAGCTCGCGCACTTCATCGCGCTGCAGGGTGAGTTCAACAACGTCACGATGCAGGCGTACGCGGAGCGCTTTCCGCAGACGATCGAGACGGCGCTCACGCATGCCGGACTGCAATCGGCGCGGAACATTCTCGGGCGCACGATGCCGTACGAGAACGGTTCGGCGATCAATCCGATCGGCATGATCAACGTGGCGGACTCGCTCGCCGCGATCAAGCACCTCGTGTTCGACACGCAGCGCGCGACAGCCGCGCAGCTCGTCGAGGCGCTGCGCACGGACTGGGCTTGCGCGCGCGGCGCCGAGCTGCACGAGGCCGCCCTCGGCGCACCGAAGTTCGGCAACGATGATGATTACGTCGATTCGATCGCGGCCGACCTCTATGCATTCTGGGCCGAGCAGGTGGGCAAGCTCACGACGGTGTATGGCGGCCGCTTCATACCCGCGGCAATCACGATCGGCACCGCGAACTTCCCGGGCGGCGCGCTCACCGGCGCGACGCCGGACGGGCGGCATGCCGGCGAAAGCCTGGCCGCCGAATCCTTGACACCGATGCGCGCTCGCGACAAGCGTGGCACGCGCGCGATCCTGCGCAGCGCCGCGAAAATCGATCAGAGCGCGTGGCAGTCGATGTCGCTGGAGCTGTGCATTCCGCCGCAGGCGTTCGCGACGCCGGCCGGCGTGCACAATGTCGCCCGCACCGTTCGCGACTACTTCGCGCAAGGCGGCAAGCACGTGCAATTCAACGTGCTGGACGCGGCTACGCTGCGTGCAGCCCGACAAACACCCGCCGACTATCCCGATCTGATCGTGAGGATCGGCGGCTGCAGCGCCTATTTCACACAACTATCGCCGCAGGTTCAGCAGGAACTGGTCGATCGGATCGACATCGCAAGCGTGCCGGAGGAGGCATAGCGGCGTATTCAAGCGTTGATACGAGAGGGGGAAAACATGAACGTCCAAGATCGTAAGACACATCGCTCCACACTGTTGTGCGCGTCGATCGCCGCTGCGCTCACGCCGCTCGCGGGCCAGGCGCAGGCCGCGGAATCGAGCGGCCCGCGCCTCGAAGAAATCATCGTGACCGCGCAGCGCCGGGAAGAGAACCTGCAGGACACGCCGATCTCCATCGCGGCGTTCGGCGAGGAGGCGCTGATCCAGCGCGGCATGACGAATCTGCGCAACGTCACGAACTACACGCCGAACGTGGAAGTGACCGTGACGAATCGCCCGACGGCGGGCGGCGCCGCCTATGCGGCGTGGATCCGCGGCGTCGGTACCGGCGACTATGCGTATCCGACCGATCCAGGCGTCGGCCTGTATGTCGATGGCGTCTACCTCGCCCGCACTCTGGGCGGCCTCATGAGCATCTCCGACATCGAGCGCATCGAAGTGCTGCGCGGGCCGCAAGGCACGCTGTACGGCCGCAACACGATCGGCGGCGCGATCAACGTGATCACCTCGGCGCCGGTTCTGAGCGGACCCACCGAAGGCAGCATCGCGGTGCGCGCCGGCGAATACGATCGTCTCGATGTACAGGCGCACCTCAATGCGCCGCTCGTCGAGGATCGCATCGGCGGCAAGATCGCGGTCGGCGTCTTCAATTCGGAGGGCTATGGCCGCCGCTTGTTCGACGGCAAACACACGAACGACGAGGACCGCGCGATCGTGCGTGGCGGCTTGCTGTTCCAGCTCGGCGACGACCTGCAGCTCGATGTGCGCGGCGACTACAGTCAGCAGCGCAACACCGGCGTGCTCTCGAACGCCTCCTCGTTCTATGCCGTGCTGCCTCCGCTCGTCACGCGCTTCAATTCGATTGCCGCGCCGAGTCAGGCGGCGGCGCTCGGGCTGCCGGCAGGCGCGCAGTACGACAGCCGCTGGACGGTGAGCGATCCGTACAAGACCTTCAGCGGCAGCCCGCTCCAGGACGACTACGACATCGGCGGCGCGTCCGCGACGCTCACCTGGAGCCCGAGCGATGCGTTCAGCTTCAAGTCGATCAGCGCCTGGCGCACGCTCGACAGCGAAGTCCGCGTCGATGGCGACACCACGCCGTTCACGATCTCCTCCACGCACGAGCGGATCGAGGACGAGCAGCTGAGCCAGGAATTCCAGGTCAGCGGTGCGCTCATGGACGGCCGCATGCGCTATCTCGCCGGGGCGTACTACTTCTCGGAGAAGGGTAGCGGACGGCGCATCAGCGAAAGCTTCCACGGCGTCTACGAGATCACGGGTCTCGCCTCCGACGCCCGCGACACGCTCGTGTCGCAGGAGTATGACGCCGAGAGTGTCGCGATCTTCACGCAGGAAGAATTCGACCTCACGCCCCAGCTCACCCTCGTCGTCGGTGCTCGCGCCAACTGGGATGACAAGACGTTCGAGACCGAGACGCGGCTGCCGCAGCTCGGCAATCGCGTGTCGATCCCGTCGCAGTCGCGCTCGGAGGACTGGTTCTCGTTCACGCCGCGGGCCGGTTTGAACTGGCGCCCGACCGACGACGTGCTCCTGTACGTCACGTATTCCGAAGGCTTCAAGAGCGGCGGCTTCGGCAATCCGACCGCCGTGCTGCCCACCCCCGTGTACGGCCCGGAAGAGCTCGCGAGCTACGAACTGGGCGCGAAGACCTCGTGGCTCGACGGCATGCTCACGCTCAACGGCGCGGCGTTCTTCAGCGATTGGACCGACATTCAGCTCAACGTGATCGTGCCCGGGCCGACCGGCGGCGTCGTGAACGTGACGCAGAACGGCGGCGATGCGGAGCTGTATGGCTTCGAGATCGAGTCCGTGCTGCGCCCGACGAATGGACTGACGTTCAATCTTGGCATCGGCTACACGCACAACGAGTTCGTGCGCCTGGCCGGCGGCGTCGTCGGCGTGACGTACGACACGAAACTGCCGCACGTGCCGGAGTGGACGACGTCGCTGGGCGCGCAGTACGAGCTCTCGACCGGCATCGGCGATTTCATTTTCCGCGCCGATGCGAACTATCGCAGCGAGCAGTATCTGACGATCGCGGATGCGACTTCGCTGCACGAGAGCTACACGCTGGTCAACGCACGCATCGGCTTCGAGCCGTCGGCGGTTCCGGGCCTGTCGGTCGCGCTCGAAGCTCAGAACCTGACGGACAAGGAGTATCTCGTCTACAACCAGAACGCGACGATCTTCGGCATTCAGCTCCATGTGCCGGGTGAGCCGCGACAGGTCTCGGCGATCGCGCGCTACCGCTTCTGAGTACCGCACGGACGGAGCGTCGCATGACGCTTCGTCCACCGAAACATTCCCTCCCATGGTGGGGGGGGGCTAGGTGAGGGGCGCGGTGAGCCGCGCCGCCTCCGAGGTGTTACATGCTGTATCGCTCGATCGGCGCAGGGCTGGCCGAGATCTCGGCGCTCTCGCTCGGCTCCTGGAACACGTTCTCGCGCCTGACCGTCGCCGAATGCGCCACGCTGCTGCGCGAGGCGCTCGAGGCGGGCATCAATCTCTTCGACATCGGCTATTACTGGGACAAGCCCGACACCGAGCCCATGTTCGCGGCCGCGCTGCAAGGGGCTGGCGCACAACGCGATCGCTACTTGCTCGCGCTGAAGCTCTGGTTGTGGAACTACCCGCAGGAATCCTTCGCGCAGCAGGCACGCGCGTCGCTGCAGCGCTTGGGCGTCGATCATGTCGATCTCGTGATGGTGTCGCGGCCGACGCCCGGCATCGATTTCGCCGCGTTCTGCGACGAGATCGATGCGCTGGTGCAAGCCGGCCTCGCGCGCGGCTGGGGCGCGACGAATTGGGAGGCGGACCAGGTCGAGCGAGCGCGGGCACTGCTGCGCGGTCGATCGCAGCCGCGCCTGGTGCAGCTGCAATACAACGTCGCGAGGCGCGACATCGTCGAACAGCCTGCCTACGCGAGGCTGTTTGCAGAGCGCACGCCCGGACTGTGTGCCGCGTTCGTTCTCGAAGGCGGCATCCTGGCCGGCCACCTCGATCGCCATCGGGTGAATCCGAGCGACTTCGCGCGCGGCGAGCGCCCGCGCGAGCGCAATATCGCGCGCGACGCCGGCGGCGTTCGCGAGCGCATCAGGGCGGTGCAGCCGCGGCTCGCGGCGATCGCCGCGGAGTTCGGGGCGACATCGGCGCAGCTCGCGATCGCGTTCGCGCTCACGAATCCGGCGACGACGACGGCGTTGCTCGGCGTCACGCGAACGGCCGACCTGCAGGAGAATCTCGGCGCGCTGAAGCTGCTCTCCTCTGCCCGATCGTGGCTGCCGCTCGTCGAGGAGCTGCGCGTTCAGGGCGTCGCGCATCCGCGGCTGTTCGATCCGGTCAAGCACGAATGACGATGCAATATCGCCGCCTCGGCCGCTCGGGACTCGTCGTCTCGCGCCTGTGCGTCGGCTCGGCGAGCTTCGGCGCGAACAGCACGCAAACCTGGCGCACCGATCCAGCCACCGCGACCGAGATCGTGCGCGCCG
>JAEYXD010000172.1 GCA_023428645.1 Pseudomonadota bacterium | reverse complement strand
ATCGAGCACAGGGACAGCTTCTCGCGCTCGTCCGCCTCAGAGACGAGCCAGCGCAGCGCGTGCTCGATCATCCAGCGGTCGATGTTCGGCGTGAGCCCATAGCGTTCCGCCGCGGCAATGAACTGGTCCGGCGAGACGATCTTGCCCGCCTCATCACGCATGCGCAGCAGCAACTCGTAATGCAGGCCGGGATCGGGCCGCTGCAACGGCTGGATCACCTGGCGATAGATTTCGAAACGCCCGTCCTCGAGCGCGTTGTTGATGCGCGCCGCCCACTGCATCTCACGGCGCCGGCGCATCAGGTCGATGTCGTTTTCCTGGAAGCTGTAGATGCGATTGCGGCCGCTTTCCTTCGCCGCGGCGCACGCGCTGTCCGCCGCCGACAGCAAGGCGGCGACGTCCTCGTTGTCCGGCGAGAGCGGCACGACGCCGATCGAAGCGCCGAGCCGGAACGTGCGCTCCTCCCACACGAACTTGTAGTTGCGAATCGCCTCGCGCAGCGCTTCGGCGTTGCGGATGCCCTCTTCCATCGAGCAGCTCTCGAGCAACACGCCGAACTCGTCGCCGCCGAGCCGAGCGACGGTATCGCGCCAGCGGATCTTCGATTTCAGTAACGCGCCGACCTGCCCGAGCAGCGCGTCGCCCGCGCTATGGCCGCAGTTGTCGTTGATGATCTTGAACTGATCGAGGTCGATGTGGCACAGGGCGTAGGAAGCCTCGCGCGCGCGGGCGCTCTTCAACGCGCGCTCCAGGCGCGCTTCGAATTCGCGGCGATTGACGAGCCCGGTGAGGATGTCGTGGCTCGCGTGATACGACAGCTTGCGATTCAGCTCGCGGCTTTCGCTCACGTCGTGGAACACGAGCACGCCGCCCGACACGGCCCCGTTGTGGTCGCGAATCGGCGAGGCGCAGCTTTCGATATAGAGCTCGTTGCCATCGCGGCGGATCAGCAGCGTCGGCCGTACGGACTTGATCGCGCGCGTGCGGCGGATGGCGACGGCCAGAGGATTCTCGAGCGGCTCGCAGGTTTCCTCGTGGAAGCTGCGGAAGATCTCGTCGATCAGCCGGCCTTGCGCGTGCTCGATGCGCCAGCCGGTCAGCTGCTCCGCGACGGGATTCAGATATTCGATGCGGCAGTCCGAATCGGTCGTGATGACGCCGTCACCGATCGATTGCAGCGTGATCTGCGCGCTTTCCTTCTCCTTGAACAGCGCGTCCTCGAACAGCTTGCGCTCGGTGACATCCAGATCGACGCCGACGATGCGCCGCACGCGTCCCTGCTCATCGACACGCGCCTTCGCGCGGCTCACGACCCACAGCCAGACGCCGTCGCGATGCTTGAGCCGATGCACGCTCTCGAACATTGGCTCCTTGCCCGAGAGATGCTCGCGCAGCGCCTCGTGCACGCGCGGCAGATCGTCGGGGTGGACGAATTGCTGCCAGTCGTTCAGATCGAGCTCGTCCTCCGTGTAGCCGAGCATCGACTTCCAGCGTGGCGAGAAATACGTCGTCTTGCGTTCGAGATCGAAATCCCAGATGCCGTCGTTCGCGCCGTGCAGCGCGAGATCGCCCCGCTCCTCCAGGTTCGCGAACTGACTCTTGTACTGCGAGCGCTCGAGACCGCTCGAATAGCTCGAGCCGAGCAGCTTCAACATCAGATGGAAGCTCACGTCCCAGCTGTCGCGCGGCTGGGTCGAACAGAGCGCCAGGAAGCCCGCGAGCCGGCCGCGCACGGCGAAGCCGATCAGCAGCACACCGCCGACATGCAACGACGCGAAGCGCTCCCCTTCCAGCCGCAGCTCGCGCCGCGGCTGGGCGGTATCGCGCAGCTCGATGACCCGCAGGTGCTCGAGGCGATCGCGCAGGAAAGGCAAGCGCTCCAGCGGCTCGCCCGTCAGCACGACGGGATTGAAAGCGGAGAACATGCTCGCGGCGGCGACGACACTCTCGATCGAGCGACGCTCGCTGCAGTACTTCGCGATGAAGATGGCGTCGAGTCCGGCGGCCTCGCGCAGGCTTTCCAGGTTTTCGCGCGAGACGCGCTCGGCCGTGTGTTCGGTGAGATTCTGGAAGTCGACGGCGGCCTTCGTCAGCAGCACGTCCAGACCGCTCTTCGAGCGCCGCCGTGGATGTCGCGGTCCGAACAACCCGTCCGATGGACGAGGCACGGTATCCAACGTGTCTGAAGGGGTGCTCGCCATGTCCGTATGCGCGTCAGGTGGGCCTGTTGCCGGGCATGCGGCCACTGCCGAACGCCAGAGGCGTTCGAGCCGAGCGAGGCGAATTGCGATGGGCGCAGCCGTACCGCGCGGGGGGCGTCATCGTGGAATCCTCCCTGCTCCAGCCGAAAATCGAAGCTTCAGTTTGTAGGCGGCCGGCCGGTGCAGGCGCGCGATTCTGGCACGGATAAAGTACTGATGCGAGTGATAAAACCGACCACAGTGGGCCGATTTCACGCGGCGCCGGGCGGGCCTCGGCGCTAGTGCTCGCTCGTCGGAACCCGCGGCGGCGCTCTGGCAATCAGCCATTGCACGCCGAGCAAGTCGACGATGCCGACCCACAAACGATTGAATAGGCCGTACTTCGAGGTGCCGCGCGTGCGGGGTCGATGGCTCACGGGAATGGAGATGACCTGCGTACCGGCACGCTGAAAAAGCGCGGGCAGGAACCGATGCATGTGATCGAAGTGCGGCAGTGCAAGGAAGGTCTCTCGATGCATGAGCTTGATGCCGCAGCCCGTATCCGGCGTGCCGTCCTTCAGCATGCCTGCCCGCACGCCGTTCGCCACGCGCGAGGACACTCGGCGCAGCCACGTATCACGCCGCGTCTTGCGATTGCCCATGATGAGCTTGAGCTCGGTATTGCCGCCACGATGCGCCGCCTCCGCGGCCGCCAGCAGCGCGGGGATGTCCGCGGGATCGTTCTGGCCGTCGCCGTCGAGCGTTGCGACCCACTCCGCGCGCGCGGCTCGAACGCCCGTCAGCACCGCTGTGCTTTGGCCGCTGCGCCGTGCATGCCGCAGCAAACGAATCTCGGGGATGCCGGCACTCCGCGTCTGCTCGATGGCCCCAGCGGTACCATCGGTGCTGCCGTCGTCGACGAAGATGATCTCGAACGGCGCGTACCGCGCGAGCGCGGCGTGGATCTCCTGCGCCAACGGCTCCACGTTCTCGACTTCATTGCAGACGGGAATGACGACGGAGATTTTCATGCGCAGGCGCGCAGTATAGCGAGTGCGGCCTGCTTGTAATCCGCGGCGCGCTTGTAAAGCCGGTCGGCTGCACTATTCTCAGGCCATGGCGACGCACGACCACTCGCACGCTCACGCGCGCACGCACGATTCAGCGCCGTGCGATGCGCATGCGCCGGGCCACGCACACGACCACTCCCATTCGCACGAGGGACAGAACACGAAGGTCCTCGCGTGGGCGTTCTTCCTGACGTTGACCTTCATGGTCGTCGAGCTGGTCGGCGGGCTCGTCGCCGATTCGTTGGCGCTGCTGGCGGATGCCGGCCATATGCTGACCGACGCGGCCGCCCTCGCGCTTGCCTGGGCCGCGAGCCACATCGCGTTACGGCCCGCCGACGCGCGGCGGTCCTTCGGGTATCAACGCATGCGGGTGCTCGCCACGTTCGTGAACGGCTGCGCGCTGTTGTTCATCGTCGCCTGGATCGCCATCGAGGCGGTGCAGCGGCTGTTCGATCCGCGACCGGTGGATGCGATCGCGGTCATCTGGATCGGCTCGATCGGCTTCGCGGTGAATCTGCTGGTGTTCTCGCTGTTGCGGCAAGGCCATGCGCACGACATGAACGTCGCAGCCGCCGCATTGCACGTCATCGGCGATCTGCTCGGGTCGCTCGCGGCGATCCTCGCCGCGGTGATCATTTTCTTCACCGGCTGGACGTTCGCCGACCCGATCTCCTCACTGCTCGTGTGCACGCTGATCGTCCGCAGCGCATGGTCGCTCGTGCGACGCTCGACCCACATCCTGATGGAAGGCGCGCCGGACGGGCTCGATGTCGATGAGCTGCGCCGGACGCTCGAGCAGCGCATCCCGGCGATTCGCGACGTGCACCACGTGCATTTGTGGCTCGTCGGCCCGCACGAGCCGCTGATGACGATGCATGCGAGCGTGCTCGCGGGGTCCGATCACGCCTCGGTGCTGCGCGACACGAAGACCGTGCTTCAGGAAAGCTACGGCATCGCGCATGCGACGATTCAGATCGAAGAGGATGAGTGCGTGGACAAGGACTGCCGCTAACCCGCGCAGCGGTGTCCGCTCACCCGCGCTCCGCGCGAGCGCTTTCCTCGGCGGGGGCGAGTTCGCCCATCAAGCTGCGGCGCGCCAGCTCATACGTCGCCAACATGCGCCGCTCCATCTCGGCTTGGGCGGCCTGCATTTCTTCATCCGTCATGCGGCTAGGCGGGAAGTACGGCTCGCCGATGGCGATCACGACGCGGCCGAACGGCAGCGGCAGCACGAACTTGTCCCACGTATCGAGCACGAAAGCGGGTTTCGCCGCGAAGGCGATCGGCACGACGGGCTTGCGCGAGATCTGCGCCGCGAAGATCGCGCCAGGCTTGAATTTGAAGCGCGGACCGCGCGGGCCGTCGGGCGTCACGCCCGGCGAGATCGACTCTTTGACGATGGCTTGATGCACGCCGCGCAATGCCCGCACGCCCGTGTACGAGCCCGAGCCGCGCACGACATGCGCGCCATAGGATTGCGCGAGCCACGTCGGCGCCTCGCCGTCGACCGACGGTGAAATCATGAACCCCGCCTTCAGGCCGCCGGGCCGGCTGACGAGATAGCGCGCGCACAGCAACAGGTGCTGATGCCAGCAGACGGGCACGACGCTGCCGTGCTCGGCGATCAGCGCGTGCAGGCGGGCATCGCCTTCGACGCGCAGGCGGGAGGTGCGCCACAGGATCTCGATGATCAATCGCGCGAGGCGCACGGCGAGCCAGTAGGTCACCTTGCGTCCACGCGTCAATCGTCGTTGCGATTTTGTGGGGATGGGTCTCGCGACCACGTGCAGCACCCTGGAAAGCAAGAAGGGCAGCCGTGGGCTGCCCTTCTCATTACTGGTGCCGGTTGAGGGATTCGAACCCCCGACCCCATCATTACGAATGATGTGCTCTACCAGCTGAGCTAAACCGGCGCGAGGGCGCGCAGTATAAAGATTGAATCGCCGATAGGCGATAGGTCTGGTGAAAGAAGCGCGCGAAGTCGATCGCGATTCCGGCGATCGCCTAGGCGCAATCGCCTACCGCTTCTTTCTCAGCCGAATGACGACCTCGACGCCCTCCGTCTCCATGCCCTCGGGAAGCGCGGGGAAACGGCTGAACTCGATGTCCCCCGGATGAATGTCCCGAAGCTCGCCGGTGTCGAGATCGTGGAAATGATGATGAGGGACGCGAGTCGAGTCGTAGACCGAGCGTTCGGGGTCGAGATGGATCTGCCGGATCAGGCCGTGATCGGCGAGCGCCTTGAGGGTGTTGTACACGGTCGCCTTCGAGATGCGATCTCCGGAAGAGTGCACCGTCGAGAGGATTTGGTCGGCCGTCATGTGCGTCGGCGTGCGCATCAGGATTTCGGCGATGCGTACCCGCTGGTCGGTCGGCTTCAAGCCGCAGTCCTGGATCTGTTGGGCGATCTGTTCGCGAGATAACGCTGCCTGTGGAAATTGCACGTTACTGCCCTAGTATTTAAACCGACGAAAGTTTACTCCCGGCCCCGACGAAATAGCACGATTTCCGGGCGTTTTCAGCCCGAACGCGCGCTGCGACCGGCACGAAACCCGCTAATTTCGAGCCACCCAGGATGGGCTGACCGAACTTTGCGGACAGTGAACATAAGGACGCATGGATGCGCGCGCCTCACGGACTCACGCTGATCGAGCTCGTCACGACCGTCACCATCCTCGCGATTCTGAGCGTCGTGGCGATTCCCTCCTTCAATCATCTGCTCCACGAATCCCAGCGCGCGGCCGCGGTCAATGGTTTCCTGCGCGGCCTGTTCCTGGCGCGCAGTGAGTCGATCAAGCGCGGCCGGATGGTGACGCTGTGCAAATCGCGCGACGGAGTGAGCTGCACGCCCGCAGGCGAATGGCACGCCGGCTGGATCGTATTCGTGAACATGGATCGCGACGAGCCACCGGTACGAGACGACGGCGAGCACATCATCCATGTCGATGCGGGCTGGCGGGGTGGCACGATCACCTCGAATCGCGCCGCCTATTCCTATCGGCCCAACCAGCAAGGGGTCGTGAACGGCACGATCGTGTTCTGCGATCCGCGCGGCAGCGCCCATGCGCGAGCCATCATCATCAGCAATACCGGCCGCCCGCGAGTCGCACAGCGCGACTCGAGCAATCGGGCGCTGCGTTGTCCGGGCCCGTGAAGGGCCCTGCTAGTATGCGCGGACCTTGGACACAGATCCGTCACACAGCTTCGCGCTCGCACACTACACGCCGCGGTCCGCGCGCGGGTTCACGCTCGTCGAAATCGTCACGGCGCTGCTGATCATCGCGATCGCGCTGATCGGCATCGCGGCTCTGTACACGGATACGACCGAGACCACGCGGGAATCGGTACCTCGCGTACGGGCCGCGGAGCTGGCGGAGGAGATCGCCGCGCGCATCCGCGCCAATCCGGCGGGCCGCACCGGCTACGCGAGCGTCGTCGGCGTCAAATGCGATCAGAGCGCCACGCCGAAACGCGCCGAAGACGCGGCCGCGATCGAGGCGGCCTGTTGGCACGAGCGCGTCAGCGCCGAATTGCCGAGCGGCCTCGGTTCCGTGACGCGCGACACCAGCACGAATCCGGCGACGTATGTCGTCGCGGTCAGCTGGTCGCGTCCCGAAGGCGGCGCCGCGTCGTTCGTCATGCGGGTCGCCGGGCGCGAAGCACGCTAGCGACGCACGGGCCTCAGCCGCGCGGGGCGCGCGGCGCGAACGTCACCCGCAATTCCTTTGGCAGGCTGAAGACGATGTTTTCGGGCTGGCCGTCGAGGTTCACCGGCGCCGCGCCGCCCCACTCGCGCAGCTTCGACACCACACGCTCGACGAGCACCTCCGGCGCGGAAGCGCCCGCGGTCACGCCGATGCGCGACTTGCCCGCGAACCATTCGCGCTGCAAATCCTCAGGGCCGTCGATAAGATGGCCCGGAATGCCCGCCTTCGCCGCGATCTCCCGCAAGCGATTCGAATTCGAGCTCGTCGGGGAGCCGACCACGAGGATCAGGTCGCAGCGCTCGACGAGCTGCTTGACCGCGTCCTGCCGATTCTGGGTGGCATAACAGATGTCC
>JAEYXD010000068.1 GCA_023428645.1 Pseudomonadota bacterium | reverse complement strand
GTTCCGTGACGGAGCGATTCGAAGTGATCTTGATCGCGGCGCGGCCATCGCGGCCGCGGGTCACCGCGAACTCGAAGTTGGACAGGTACTGCGGGCGATCGAGACGGTAGCGAGCGAATAGATCGTTGCTGGCGAGACCCACTTTCAGAGTCGCCAACTCCTCGCTCGTTGGGGCGATGAGCTCGATGTCCGCGTCGAACGGTTGATTGAGCGCCGAGTTCAGGCGGATCTCGCCCAAACCCAGCGCGTACAACGTCGCAGGGGATAGCAGTGCGCCCGTGAGCACTAGGCGCGGCAATAATCGTCTCATCAGCTCTCCCGGTACCGTGTCCTGAACGTCCCGCGGGGGCACGTCTTAAGCTTTGTAATGAGATAGGCGCGACGGTCGTCAGCGGTCACATTTGCACTGCAGCAGTCCCCAACCGCAGGCGAAAAGCTCATGTGCTGCTTGACGTTAGGCGCGCAACTATAACTTACAGGTAGTCTTTCACCAAAATCTCGGCGATCTGGACGCTATTTAACGCCGCTCCCTTGCGAACGTTATCGGACACAATCCACAAATTCAGACCGTTGTTATGACTAATGTCCTCGCGAATGCGACCCACGTACACCGGATCGGTCCCTGACCCTTCCGTCACTGGAGTCGGATAGCCACCCGGACGGCGCTCGTCGATCACGACGACACCCGGCGCCTTCGCGAGCAGCTCGGTCGCCTCGGCCGCGGTCAGCTTGCGCTTCGTTTCGATGTTGACGGCTTCCGAGTGGCCGACCAGGACGGGCACCCGCACCGCCGTCGCGTTCACCCGGATCGAGGGGTCGCCCAGGATTTTCTGCGTCTCCCAGAACATCTTCATTTCTTCCTTCGTGTAGCCGTTGTCGAGGAAGACATCGATCTGCGGGACGCAGTTGTAAGCGATTTGCTTGGCGATCACTTGCGGCGTGACCTGCTCGCCGCGGCCGAGCGCGGCCACCTGCCCCGTGAGCTCGTCGATCGCCTTCTGACCGCCGCCCGACACGGATTGATACGTCGCGACGTTGATGCGCTCGATCTGCGCCGCATCGTGCAGCGGCTTGAGCGCGACGAGCATCTGCATCGTCGAGCAGTTCGGGTTCGCGATGATGTTGTGCTTCGTGTAGCCGGCGATCGCGTGCGGATTCACCTCGCTGACCACGAGCGGAATATCGTCCTGGTAGCGAAACTGCGAGGTGTTGTCGACGACGACACAGCCCGCCTGTCCCGCGCGCACGGCGTGAAGCTTCGACACGCTCGCGCCCGCCGAGAACAACCCGATCTGCGCCTGCTTGAAATCGAATGTCTCGAGATCCTGCACCGGGATGTCGCGGCCCTTGAATTTGACGGTCTTGCCGACGGAGCGCGCGCTCGCCAAGGGGAATAGCTCGCGCACCGGGAAATTGCGCTGCTCGAGAATCGACAGCATCGTGCCGCCGACCAGACCCGTCGCACCAACGACGGCCACGTTCCAGCTTCTGCTCATGGGTTCACTACTAGGATGAGGCACCGGCACGGCGGTGCGCGTTAATTGCCGAGATTTTAAGGGTGTCTTGCCCGCGAAACTGCCGATCAGTGCCGGTCTGTGCGCGGATTTTCATGCCGTTTGGGCGTCGGTTCGATCGAGCGATGTGCCGCGCAAACCGACCCAGGCGCAAAACAGCGCCAACACTACAACAACCGCTGCATACAGATAAGCCGCTTCCGGCGAGATCGTCGACCACACGATGCCGCCGAGCAGGCTCCCGAGCATCCCGCCCACCCCGTAACCGACGCTGCTGAACAGCGCCTGACCCCGCGCCGCGGCCTCGGGCGGAAACTGACGCTGCGCCGTGAGCACGATCGCGAAGTGCAACACGGCGAAGCCCATGCTGTGCAGCAGCTGGGCGAATGCGAGCACGAACACGCTGTCGGCGAACATCGCAGTGAGCGTCCATCGCACGGCCGTTGCGCCCGCCGCCGCCACATACAGCGCGCGAATCGAAAACCGCGCGAGCATCGAGCCGCCCGCCGCGAAGATGCCGATCTCGGCGATCACGCCCAAGGCCCACAGGAACCCGATGACGCCGCGGCTGTAGCCGAACCGCTCGAGATACAGGGAAAAGAACGTGTAGTACGGCCCGAAGCTCAGCGCGATGAGCGCTGCGACGAGCAGCGCCACCCACACGGGACGCGAGCGCATGGCCGTGCGGAAACGCATCGCCGGCGCATGGCCCGAAAGCGGCGTCGCGGCGAGCGACATCGTGGCGATCAGCGTTGCCGCGATGAGCGCCAGCATCAGCGTCGGCACGAGCTCGTAGCCGACCTGCTCGAAGAGCGCTCCGCCGCCCCAGGCGAGCGCGATGAAACCGAGCGAGCCCCACGAGCGGATGCGCCCATAGCGCGCCGAGGTCGCGCCGAGACTTGCCAACGTGTGCGCGTCGAGCGACGGAGCAATGAAGTTCCACCCGAAGCAAAACAGCACGGTGAGCACGATGAAGCCGGTGAGACCGGACAACAGAGGCAGCAGCGCGAAACTGAGCAGCGATGACAGCGCGGCGAGCCGCAGGATCGCCGTCGGGCGCCCCGAGGCATCCGCGAGCCAGCCGAAGGCGAGCGGCCCGATCGCGCGCACGCCCGCCGCGATGGCGAGCAGCAAGCCGATCTCGAAGGCGCCGAAGCCGCGCAATGCGAGATACGGGCTCCAGAACGGCGTGAAGACGCCGATGGCGCTGAAGTAGGCGAAATACGCGAACGACAGTCGTGCGGCCGGCGAGCTCACTCGTCGGCGCGCGCGGGAATCGGCGGCGTCAGCGGAATCACGTCCCCGTTCTGCGCTCGGTGGCGCAAATAATGATCCATCAGCACGAGCGCAAGCATCGCTTCCGCGATCGGCGTCGCGCGCAAGCCGACGCACGGATCGTGTCGCCCCGTCGTCACGACGTCGACCAACTTGCCTTCCAGATCGATCGTCTGGCCCGGAATCGTGATGCTCGACGTCGGCTTCAACGCGATGCTCACCGTGATGTCCTGGCCCGACGAGATGCCGCCGAGAATTCCGCCCGCGTTGTTCGAGCGAAAGCCGCGCGGCGTGAGCTCATCGCGATGCTCGCTGCCGCGCTGCGCGACGGATGCGAAGCCCGCGCCGATCTCGACGCCCTTGACCGCGTTGATGCTCATCATCGCGTGCGCGATGTCCGCGTCGAGGCGATCGAAGATCGGCTCGCCGAGCCCCGGCGGTACGCCCGTCGCGATGACGTTGACGCGCGCGCCGACGGAATCGCCGTCGCGACGCAGCGCGATCATGTAGCGCTCGAGCTCTTCGAGACGCGCGGGATCGGGACTGAAAAAGGGATTGTCGTAGACGGTGTCGAGCGCCTTCGGCTCGAGCGTCAGCGGTCCGAGCTGCGCGAGGTAGCCTTGAATGCGGATCGCGAGACGCTCGCGCAGGTACTTGCGCGCGATCGCGCCAGCGGCGACGCGCATGACGGTCTCGCGCGCGGATGAGCGGCCGCCGCCGCGGTAGTCACGAAACCCGTACTTCTGCTGATAGGTGTAGTCGGCGTGACCCGGGCGGAAGCGGTCCTTGATCTTGTCGTAGTCGCGCGAGCGCTGATCTTCGTTCTGGATCAAGAGCCCGATCGGCGTGCCCGTCGTCCGTCCTTCGAAAACGCCCGACAGGATCTGCACTTGATCCGGCTCGCGGCGCTGACTCGTATGCCGCGACGTTCCGGTACGACGCCGTTCGAGCTCCGGCTGGATGTCGGCCTCGGACAGTTCCATGCCGGGCGGACACCCGTCGACGATGCAGCCGAGCGCGGGCCCATGGCTTTCGCCGAACGTCGTGACGGTGAACAAAGTACCGAAGGTATTGCCGGACATCGGGGGCTGCTGAGCGATTCGTGAACCAGGCGGGCGATTCTAACCGTTAACGGCCGACCGCTAACCGCTTCAATTCGTCCTCGGTGAGCACGAATACGCCGCCGCCGCCGCGCGCGAACTCGAGCCAGACGAACGGCACGTCGGGAAACGCCGCTTCGAGCACGGGCTCGGTGTTGCCGACCTCGCCGATCAAGATCCCGCCTGGCTGCAGGTGCGCGGCCGCGCCGGCAAGGATGCGCCGAACGATGTCCAAGCCGTCGTCGCCGCCGAACAGACCGAGCTCGGGCTCACGGCGATATTCATCGGGCAAGCCGTCGAGCTCCTCGCGGCCGACATAGGGCGGGTTCGTGACGATGACGTCGTAGCGAGCGCCGGCAAGTTGTGCGTACACGTCCGAGCGCACCGCGCGTACGCGCGCTCCGACCGCATGTTTGTCGATATTGATGCGTGTCACCGCCAGGGCGTCCGCGGAGACATCCGCCGCATCCACGTTCGCCTCCGGAAACGCGAGCGCCGCCGCGATCGCGATGCAGCCCGATCCCGTGCCGATGTCGAGAATGCTTCGCACCCGCCGCGGTTCGATCCAGGGCGCGAAGCGCGCCTCGATGAGCTCCGCGATCGGCGAGCGCGGCACGAGCACGCGCTCGTCCACATAGAATTCATGCCCCGCGAACCACATGCGCTTGGTCAGGTATGCGGCTGGGATGCGCTCGCGCACGCGGCGCTCGAACAGGGCATCGATGCGCGCCAGCGTTTCTGGCGGCAGCACGCGCTCATAGACCTGCGCCGCGTCCTCGTGCCGCAGCCCGGCCGCGTAGAAGACGAGCTCCGCGGCCTCGTCGAAGGCGTTGTCGGTGCCGTGTCCGAAATACACGGCGCTGGCCTCGAGCTGCCGGGCGCCACGCTCGATGCGTCGAGCGACGGTCTGGACGGGTGTTTGCGATCGATCGGAACTTTGCGGCATGCGATGGACTCGGACAGGCGGTTCGGGCGCGGCGTGCAATAATTCCGCCCCTTCCCAGAGGAACAGTCGTGCCGCGGCATCAAGTCATTCTCATTGCGATCGTCGCCATTGTAGCCGCTGTCGGCGGCGGCCTCTTGGCTCGCGGCATGCTCGAGGAGTCCGGCGTGCCGCAAGCGGCGATGACCGCGGGCACCCTGCTGCAACCGCCGCGGCCGCTCAAGAATGTCGACCTCGTCGATCACACGGGCCAGCCGTTCGATGCGGCCCGCCTCAAGGATCGCTGGACGCTGCTGTTCTTCGGCTTCACGAACTGCCCCGACGTATGCCCCGCGACGCTGACGATCCTCGCGCAGATCGAAAAGCGCTTGCAGGATTTGCCTGACGCGCAGCGGCCGCAGATCGCGCTCGTGTCGGTCGATCCGGAACGCGACACGCCCGAGCAGCTCGCCAAATACGTGGGATTCTTCAGCCCGAACTTCATCGGCGTGACCGGAACGCCCAACAGCATCGATGCTTTCGCGGGCGCCATGATGGTTCCCGTCGCGAAACACAAGCTGCCGAACGGCGGCTATACCGTCGATCACTCCGCCGCGATTTTCTTGATCGACCCGAACGGCGCGATGCATGCGTTGTTCTCGACGCCGCACGATGCCACGAAGATCGCAGCGGACGTGCGGCGGATCGTCGGTGCACAATAAAAGATTGCTCGCTGTTTGGAGCGCCCCCATCCCTAGCCTTCCCCCGCTCCGCGGGGGAAGGGGAGTCGGCTGAAACCTCATCTATGGAACGAATCCCGGAAGTCAGTCTCGGCGATCGGATGTTCGCCGCGCTCCAGTACGTACTGCCGAAGCAGCTCTTGTCGCGCGTGATCTATAGCGTGATGCGCAGCGAATCGCCGGCGTTCAAGCGCCTGCTCATCGGCAATTTCCTGCGCGGCTATCGCGTGAACATGGCGGAGGCGGTGCAATCCGATCCGTATGCGTATCGCAGCTTCAACGACTTCTTCACCCGCGCACTGCGGCCGGGCGCACGGACGCTCGCGCCGGGCGAGGATATCGTCGTGAGCCCCGTGGACGGCACGGTGAGCCAGGCCGGACCCATTCACGAGCGCGCGATCATTCAGGCCAAAGGCATCGACTATTCGCTCGATGAGCTGCTCGCGAACGATGCGAGCGCCGTCGAGGCGTATCGCAACGGCGCATTCGCGTGCATCTATCTCGCCCCTTACAACTACCACCGCATCCACATGCCGTTCGGCGGACGCCTGATCAACACGGTGTACGTGCCCGGCGATCTGTTCAGCGTGAATGCGGCGACGGCGCGCGCCGTGCCTCGCGTCTTCGCGCGCAACGAGCGCGTGATCTGCGAATTCGAAACGACGCTCGGCCGCATGGCGGTCATCCTCGTCGGTGCGCTGTTCGTCGGCAGCATGGAGACCGTGTACGCCGGCGAGATCAATCCGCCGCCACGAGCGAAACGTGGCGCGATCGCGATTCGCAAGGGCATCGGCCTGACATTCGCGAAGGGCGCGGAGCTCGGCCGTTTCACATGGGCTCCACGGTCGTGCTCTTGTTCGAGCGGAACCGCGTCCAGTGGGAAGAATTTCTGCAGCCGCAGGCGACGGTGCGGATGGGCAGCGCGATCGGCGCGGGCCGGCCATGAACGATTGGCAACCCACCGCTTCGATCGCAACGCTCGAAGTGCGCGCCGCGATGCTGCGCTCCGCGCGCGACTACTTCGCGGCGACACGAGCGCTCGAGGTCGAGACGCCGACGCTGAGCGCGAGCGCGATCACGGACGTGCACATCGCGAGCGTGCCCGCGAGCCCGTGCGGTGAGCGACGCTTTCTGCACACCTCACCCGAGTATGCGATGAAACGTCTGCTCGCCGCGGGATGCGGCGACATCTGGCAGGTGTGCCGCGTCTACCGCGACGGCGAGAGCGGCCGTTTCCACAATCCCGAGTTCACGCTGATCGAGTGGTATCGCGTCGGCATCGATCACCACTCGCTCATGTCGGACGTCGAACGCCTGATCAGCACGATGCTGCCGCCGGCACGACACTTCGACAGCGCCGAGCGCCTGACGTACCGCGAAGCCATGCAATTGCATGCGGGCATCGATGCGTTCGACGATCCCATCGCCGTGCTGATCGCCCGGCTCGAAAGCGCCGGAATCGACGTGCCGCGCAGCATTCGCGGCGATCGCGACGCCTGCCTGGATCTGATCATGGGCACGATCGTCGGGCCGCAGCTCGGGCGCGAGCGGCTGAGCTTCGTGTACGACTATCCGGCTTCGCAGGCTGCGCTCGCGCGCGTGCGCGGCCGCGTCGCGTCGCGGTTCGAGGCGTATCTCGATGGCATCGAGCTCGCGAACGGCTTTCACGAGCTGGGCGCCGCCGCCGAGCAGCGCGCACGCTTCGAGACGGACCTTGCCGAACGCGCGCGCAAGGGATTGCCGCCGATGCCGATCGACGAGCGGCTCCTGGCCGCGCTCGAATTCGGCTTGCCCGATTGCGCGGGCGTCGCGCTCGGTTTCGATCGCCTGGTGATGTGCGCGACCGGCGCGAAGCACATCGACGAGGTGCTTGCCTTCCCGTTTGCGCGCGCCTGAGTCGGAGCTGCCATGTTTGCCACGTCCGTCGATCGAGCCCAATCCAAACCCGAGCTGTACGCGGAGCTGGCGAGCGCATTGCAAGCGCTCATCGCGGGCGAGCGCGATTGGATCGCGAATCTCGCGAATGCGTCCGCCCTGCTCTATCAAGTGCTCCCCGATCTGAATTGGGCCGGGTTCTATTTGATGAAGGACGGCGAACTGGTCGTCGGCCCGTTTCAAGGCAAGCCCGCGTGCGTGCGTATTCCCCTCGGCAAAGGCGTGTGCGGCACCGCGGCCGCACAGAAGCAGACGATCGTCGTGCCGAACGTGCACGCGTTCCCCGGCCATATCGCGTGCGATGCGGCATCGAATTCGGAGATCGTCGTGCCGATGATTCGCGGCACTGACGTCATTGGGGTGTTGGATTTGGATAGCCCGAAGCTGGAACGCTTCGACGCGGAGGATCGCGAGGGGTTGGAGGAGTTCGTTCGTGTCCTGCTGCAAGGAGCCGAAGAGGGCCCCCTCCCCTAACCCTCCCCCGCTGCGCGGGGGAGGGGGCAGCTCTCGCGCATCCTGCGCTTCGCTGCATTCGGGCTCCTGCCCATCAGAGTCGGATGAAGCCGTTTATTTACTGGGGGGCTTTGGCGCGCGCGATGTACTCGCCCGTGCGCGTGTCGACGCGGATGTACTCGCCTTCGTTGATGAACAACGGCACGCGCACCGAGGCGCCCGTTTCGAGCTTCGCGGGCTTGGCTCCGCCCGTCGCCGTATCACCCCGCAAGCCCGGATCGGTCTCGACGACCTTGAGCTCGACGTGCGCCGGCGGCGTGACGTTGAGCGGCACGCCATTCCACAGCATGACCGTGCAGCTCATGCCGTCCTTCAACCAGATCGCGCCGTCGCCGAGCGATTCCTTGCCGGCGGTGTACTGCTCGAACGTATCCGGCACCATGAAGTGCCAGAACTCGCCGTCCGTGTAGAGATACTGCATTTCGGTCTCGACGACATCGGCCGCCTCGACGGAATCACCGGACTTGAACGTGCGCTCGATGACGCGTCCGGTCTTGAGATTGCGGACCCTGACGCGATTGAACGCCTGGCCCTTGCCGGGTTTGACCATCTCGTTTTCGACGATCGCGTACGGATCGTTCTCGAGGATGATCTTGAGGCCCGACTTGAATTCGTTCGTGGAGAAACTGCCCATTTAGCACCGTCGTCCGATCTGGGAAAATGTGAACTCACATTGCGGACCCCGGTTGCGAACGAGTCGCGGGCGAGTCCGGCACATATGCCGCCAGCAGGGCGGTTCGACAAAGGGCGCAGATGATAGCCGCAAGCTCCAAATCAGACCAGCCGCAAGGTGCCCTCGAAGCCCTGCCCCGCCCGCATTGGCAGCAATTGCTGGCCGATGCGATCAAGGACCCTGACGATCTGTGCCGGTCCTTGGGGCTGGATCCAGCCGTGCTCGAAGGCGCTCATCCCGCCCTCCGGCAATTCCCGCTGCGCGTGCCGCGGTCGTTCGTCGCGAAAATGCGTCCCGGAGATGCGCGCGATCCACTGCTATTGCAAGTCTTGCCGGTAGCAGACGAGATGAGCGTCGTGGAGGGCTTCGGCCTCGACCCGGTGGGCGATCTCGCCAGTCGCGCGACGCAGGGCCTCTTGCACAAGTACGACGGCCGCGCTCTGCTGGTCACGACGGGCGCATGCGCGGTTCATTGCCGCTACTGCTTTCGTCGGCACTTTCCGTATCAGCAGGAGTCCGCGCTCGGCGGCGGCTGGGAAGGCGCGCTGCACCATCTTCGGTCCGATCCCACGATCAGCGAAGTGATTCTAAGCGGCGGCGATCCCCTGAGCCTCAGCGATCGCCGCCTGCAGCAGCTGACCGACGGCATTCAAGCCATCCCTCATGTCCGTCGCCTGCGCATCCATACACGATATCCGCTCGTGCTTCCGGAACGCGTCGATCGCGGACTTCTCGCCTGGCTCGCCGGAGTCCGTCTGCAAAAAGTCGTGGTCATTCACGCGAATCACCCGCGTGAGCTCGATGCCGCGAGCCGTCGAGCGTGCCTGGATCTACGCGCCGCCGACGCGACGGTGCTCAATCAATCCGTGCTGCTCGCCGGCATCAATGACACGCTCGACACTCTCGTGGAATTGAGCGAATCCCTGTTCGCCTGCGCGGTGCTGCCCTACTACCTGCACGTGTTGGATCGCGTACAAGGCGCCGCGCATTTCGACGTCGCCGACGCCGACGCATTGCGACTACACGCCGAGTTGACCGCCAGACTGCCGGGCTACCTCGTCCCGAAACTCGTGCGCGAAGTCCCGGGCGCCGCGTCGAAGACGCCGCTAAAACCGTGACGGGCACGACACGCCGCGATTTGACGAATTGAGGTAGGCTCCCGGAATCCTGCCCAAGCCCGTCATATCCAGGAGTTCCGCTTGGCCGAGCAAGCCGCCGTACCGATGATCGTGCTGACGCGCCATCAGGACAACGTCGAGGCGATCAACAGCACCTTGCGCAACGCGGGCCATGCCGTTCACTGCAACTGGGTTCGCGAGCTCAACGACCTCGCCGAAGCGCTGCAAAACGCGAACGCGTACATGCTGATCGCCTTCGCCGGTCCCGACCCCGCCGACACGACGAAGATCATGAGCGTGTACAAGCAAGCTCAGTCGCGCATTCCCGTCCTGATCGCGCGCGAGCAAGTCGACGAAGACATCATCGCAGCGGCCATGCAGCAAGGCGCGCGCGACGTCGTGACGCTGAAGACCACCGCCCGCTTGCGCGCCGTCGTGGCCCGCGAGCTCGACGCACAGCGCCAGGCGCGCGAACTGAACAGCACGCTGAGCTCGGCGCGCGAATATCGCGACCAGCTGAAATCCTTCATGGCCGGCTCGGCCGATGCGATCGCGTTCGTCCAGGAAGGCATCGTCGTCGATGCGAACCCCGCCTGGTTGGAGCTGTTCGGACACGCGAGCGCCGAAGCGATCATCGGCACCCCACTCATGGATGCTTTCGATACCGACGCGCACTCGGCACTGAAGGGCGCGCTGGTTGCCTGTTTGCAAGGCAAGTGGAACGACCTGCCGCTCCGCGCGAACGCGCAGCTCGCGGACGGCAACGCGGTGCCGCTCGACATGGAGCTGTCGCGGGCGGAGTTCGATGGCGATCCGGCCGTGCGCCTCTGCGTCGCGGCGAAGACGCGCGGCAACGAGCCGCTCGCGGAGCAGCTGAGCGATGCACTCCAGTACGACGCCGCCACCGGCGCACTGCAGCGGCGCTTTTTCATCGAACACCTGCGTCAGCGTCTCGCGCAGCCGATCAGAGCGGGCGTGCGCCGCCTCGTCTCCATCGAGCCCGACAAGCTCGCCGCCATCTGTGACGACATCGGACCGCTGCTCGTCGAAGACTTCGCGAGCCAGTTCGCCGGCTTCATCAGCGAGTCGCGCCAGGCGGACGATTTGTTCGGACGCTTCGGCGACGGCGCTTTCATGATCCTGATGGAACGCGGCACCCCGCGCGACATCGAGACCTGGAGCAACAACCTGCTGCGCAAGGTCGCGCAGCAAGTCTTTCGCATCGGCGACAAGCAGATTTCCTGCACGTGCAGCGTCGGCATCGGCGCGATCGATCCGCGCACGCCGAATGCGGCGCAATCGATCACCGACGCGATCGATGCGCGTCGCAGCGCGCAGGACTCGGGCGGCAATCGGCTCGCCGTCGTCGACAATCAAGATGCGGACACGAAGCGCCAGGCATCGGACGAGATCTGGATTCGCCACATCAAGGCGGCGCTCATGGAGAACCGCTTCCGCTTGATGCAGCAGCCGATCGCGAGCCTGCTCGGCGAGGACCGCGGCATGTTCGACGTGCTCGTGCGCATGCTCGACGAGCAGGGTCAGGAACTGCTGCCCGCCGAATTCATGGCCGCCGCCGAGCGCAACGATCTCATGAAGCACATCGACCGCTGGATCATCGGCGCCGCGATGTCGTTCTGCGCGAGCCGGCCCGTCAAGCAGCTGTTCGTACGGCTTTCGCAAGACTCCGTGCGCGACAAGTCGCTGCTGCCGTGGCTCACGAATCAACTCAAGGCGACGCGCATCGAGCCGCATCGCATTGCGTTCGCCGTCACCGAGCAGGCCGCGACGGAATATCTTGCGGACACGATGGAGCTCGCGTCCGGCCTGCGCAAGGCGGGCTTTCTGTTCGCGCTCGAGCATTTCGGCACCGGCCGCGATCCGCAGCGCCTGCTCGGCCATTTGCCGCTGAACTTCCTCAAGATCGACGGCACGCTGATGCAGGGCTTGTCGGTCGATCAGAATCTGCAGCAGCGCGTCCGCGAATTCGTCGACCAGGCGAAGGCGAAACAGGTGAGCACGATCGCCGAGCGCGTGCAGGACGCGAATACGATGGCCGTGCTGTGGCAGCTCGGCATCGAGTTCATTCAGGGATATTTCGTGAACGCGCCGGAAGAAGTCGTGATGGGCTGAGGGACATCTGCCCGCCTGCGTCCTTCCGTACGCCAGGCAGGGACAGGAGAGGCGCTCGCACTTGCGTCCCTTCCCCCGCACAGCGGGGGAAGGACAGGAAGGGGGCGAGTCGAGCCGTGCTAGCTCGTCTTACGCGGGCTCGACATCCAGCCGATCCACTTTGCGCCAGCCGCGCGGCAGCACCGCGCCGCGTTGCGCCCGCTCACCTCGATATTCCTTCAGATCCGCGAACTTGATCGTCATTTTGCGATCACCCGAGCGCACGATCAGGTTTTGATCCGGCGCGACGACCGCAAGGCCCGCGAGATACTCCTCGCGGCTTGCCACCTTCTGCGACGACAAGCCGAAGATCTTGTTGCCCTTGCCGCGCGGCAGCTCCGGCAGCTCCTTGACCGGGAACGCGAGCAGCTTGCCGTCCGTGCTGACGGCGCACAGCAATGCCTCATCCGACGCCGGCACCGCGAACGGCCGCAGCACGCCCGACTTCTCCGGCACCTTCAGCACCGCCTTGCCCGCCTTGTTGCGCGAGTGCAGCTCTTCGAGCTTGACGACGAAGCCGTAACCCGCATCCGAGGCAAGCACCCAACGATCCTGCGGGTCGCCGATCATGACGCCCGCGAACGTCGCGCCGTCCGGGGGATCGATACGGCCCGACAGCGGCTCGCCGTTGCCGCGTGCCGATGGGAGCGTATGCGCGAGCAGGCTGTACGTGCGTCCCGTGCTGTCGAGGAACACCGCGAGCTGCGTACTGCGCCCGCGCGCCGCCGATTGGAATGCATCGCCGCTCTTGTACGACAGCGAGGTGGGATCGAGCTCGTGGCCCTTCGCCGCGCGCACCCAGCCGCGCTCGGACAAGACGACCGTCACCGGCTCGCTCGCCACGAGCTCGGTTTCGTCGATCGCTTGCGCGGCGGCGCGCTCGACGATCTTGCTGCGCCGGGCATCGCCGAAGTTCTCCGCGTCCGCCATCAGCTCTTCTTTCACGAGTTTTTTCAGGCGCGCCTTGCTGCCGAGGATTTTCTCGAGCTCCTCGCGCTCCTCGGCCAGCTCCGCTTGCTCGCCGCGAATCTTCATCTCCTCGAGCTTCGCCAAATGACGCAGCTTCGTTTCGAGGATCGCTTCCGCCTGGATCTCGGTGAGATTGAAACGCTTCATCAAGACGGGCTTCGGCTCTTCCTCGCGACGAATGATCCTGATGACCTCGTCGAGATTCAGATACGCCGCCAGCAAACCGTCGAGGATGTGCAGGCGAGCCAGCACCTTCTCGAGCCGCCAGTTCAGGCGCTTCGTGACGGTGTCGATACGGAACTTGAGCCAGTCTTCGAGCAGCGACTTCAGGTCCATCACCTTCGGCCGTCCGTCGAGGCCGATGATGTTGAGATTGACGCGATACGTGCGCTCGAGGTCGGTCGTCGCGAACAGATGCGCCATCAACTGGTCGACATCGACGCGATTGGAGCGCGGCACGATGACGATGCGCGTCGGATGCTCGTGGTCCGACTCGTCGCGAATGTCCTCGACCATCGGCAGCTTCTTCGCCTGCATTTGCGCGGCGACCTGCTCCTGGATCTTGGAACCCGACACCTGGTACGGCAGCTGCGTGATGACGATCTCGCCATCCTCGATCTCGTACACCGCGCGCGCGCGGAACGTGCCGTTGCCGGTCTGATAGATGTGCTTCAGATCGGCCTTCGACGAGACGATTTCCGCGCCGGTCGGAAAATCCGGACCCTTCACGTGCTTGCACAGCTCGCTCAGCGTCGTCTCCGGCTCATCGAGCAGGCGCACGCACGCCGTCACGACCTCGCGCAGATTGTGCGGCGGAATGTCGGTCGCCATGCCGACCGCGATGCCGGTCGCACCGTTCAGCAGCACGTTCGGCACACGGGCCGGCAACAACACGGGCTCCTCGAGCGTGCCGTCGAAGTTCGGCGTCCACTCCGTCGTGCCCTGCCCGAGCTCGGACAACAGCAGTGAGGCGTACTTCGTCAGACGGGATTCCGTATAGCGCATGGCCGCGAACGACTTCGGATCGTCGGGCGAGCCGAAGTTGCCCTGGCCGTCGACGAGCGGATAGCGATACGAGAACGACTGCGCCATCAGCACCATCGCCTCGTAGCACGCCGAGTCGCCGTGCGGATGGAACTTGCCGATGACATCGCCGATCGTGCGCGCGGACTTCTTGTGCTTCGACGTGGCCGACAAGCCGAGCTCGCTCATCGCATACACGATGCGCCGCTGTACGGGCTTCAAGCCGTCGCCGATGTGCGGCAAGGCGCGATCGAGAATGACGTACATCGAATAATCGAGATACGCCTTCTCGGTGAACACCTTCAGCGGCTGGCGCTCGATGCCTTCGAAGTTGAGTGGGGGTTGCGTGGGCATTCTTTGCACCGATTCCGTTAGACCTGCACGTCCGCCAGGTTGCCTTTCGTCTCCAGCCATTCGCGCCGATCGCTCGCGCGCTTCTTGGCGAGGAGCATGTCGAGCATCTGATCGGCTTCGTCCTTGGCGTCGACCGTGAGCTGGACGAGCCGGCGCGTCTCGGGCGCCATCGTCGTTTCGCGCAGCTGAATCGCGCTCATCTCGCCGAGACCTTTGAAGCGGGTGACGACCGGCTTCGCGCGCGGATTCTCCGCCGCGATGCGATCGATCACGCCGGCGCGCTCGGCATCATCGAGCGCGTAATACACCTGCTTGCCGACGTCGACGCGATACAACGGCGGCATCGCGACGTAGACGTGGCCCGACAGCACGAGCGGCCGGAAATGCCGCAGGAACAGCGCGCACAGCAGTGTCGCGATGTGCTGACCGTCGGAATCGGCGTCGGCGAGGATGCAGATCTTGTGGTAGCGCAGACCATCGAGCTTGTCGGAGCCTGGGTCGACGCCGATCGCGATGGCGATGTGATGCACTTCCTGCGACGACAGGATGTCGCTCGCGTCGACCTCCCACGTGTTCAGGATCTTGCCGCGCAACGGCATGACGGCCTGGAACTCGCGATCGCGCGCCTGCTTCGCCGAGCCGCCCGCGGAATCGCCTTCGACGAGGAACAGCTCGCTGCGCTCGGGCTCGCCGGACGTACAATCCGCGAGCTTTCCGGGCAGCGCGGGTCCGCTCACGATGCGCTTGCGCGCCACCGCCTTCGATGCCTTCAAGCGTGCCTGCGCGCGGACGATCGCGACTTGCGCGATCTTTTCGCCGGACTCCGGATGCTGATTCAGCCACAGCCCGAACTGATCCTTGACGACACCGGAGACGAACGCTGCGGCTTCGCGCGAGCTCAGCCGTTCTTTCGTCTGGCCAGCGAACTGCGCTTCCTTCATTTTCGTAGAAAGCACGTAGCTCACGTCGTCCCACACGTCCTCGGGCGCGAGCTTCAGGCCCTTCGGCAGCAGATTGCGAAACTCGCAGAACTCGCGAATCGCGTCCGTCAAACCGATGCGCAGACCGTTGACGTGCGTGCCGCCCTGCACGGTCGGGATCAGGTTTACGTAGCTCTCTTCGACTTTCGCGCCTTCATCGATGCGCCAGGCGATCGCCCAATCGGCCGCTTCCTGCTCGCCTTCGATCGAGCCGACGAACAGCTCGGGCGGCAGCCATTCGCCTTGTCCGAGCGCCTCTCGCAGGTATTCGTTGAGGCCACCGGTGTAGAACCATTCGTCCTTCTCGTCGGTGCCCTCGACCTTGAACGTGATGCGCAAGCCAGGACACAGCACCGCCTTCGCGCGCAGCACGTGTTTCAGCTTCGGCACGGAGAACGTCGGTGTTTCGAAGAATTGCGGGTCGGGCCAGAAGCGCACCTTCGTACCCGTGTTGTTCTTGCCGACCTCGCCGACGACATCGAGTTTCGAACGGACTTTGCCGTCCTTGAACGCGATGTTGTATTCCTTGCCGCCGCGCTTGATCCAGCATTCGAGATTCTTCGACAGCGCGTTCACGACGGACACGCCGACGCCGTGCAAGCCGCCAGCGAACTTGTAGTTTTTATCGGAGAACTTGCCGCCCGCGTGCAGGCGCGTGAGGATCAGCTCGACGCCGCTCACCTTCTCCTTCGGGTGCACGTCGACCGGCATGCCGCGGCCGTCGTCGCCGACTTCGAGCGACCCGTCCTTGTAGAGCACGACGTCGATGCGCTTCGCGTGGCCGGACATCGCTTCGTCGACGGAGTTGTCGATGATTTCGTGCGCGAGATGATTCGGACGGCTCGTGTCGGTGTACATGCCCGGCCGGCGACGTACCGGTTCGAGCCCACTTAGAACTTCAATGTCGGAAGCGGTATAGGACTGAGCCATTCTCTTTCTGTCTGTGATCTACGATGAGCGGAAGGGCCCGCGGGTCGGAATCCAGGCGGCGCGGATTCTATCCTCAAGAAGGCGACGAACGATAGGCAAGGTCCGCCGCCGGCAAGCGCCAGATCGGGCGCCGCGGGTGCGAGCTACGCCAAGTCGGCAATGAGCGACTCTTGCGAATCGGCGGGCAAGTTGCGCACCGCGTAGTTGTAATTCGGGTGATCGATGCCCATTGCAAGCGCAGCGCCCGCTTTCGCGCGCATCACCATGTCGGGCGTGAGCTCGAAGCGCAGGAAGTGCACGGCGGAGGTCTTCTCGGCGTTTTCCCGCTCCAAGTCCTCATCCGCAATCGCATGCACGGGCTCGAATCCCTCGACCTGGACCCAGCAGCGGTCCTCGATGCCTTTCAGTCCCGCGAGCTGCTGCTTGCGGACCTCCGGATCCGGAAATTCGATGAGAAAGGTCGCCTTCCAATTGCTGCCGTCCGGAATGAGCGGATTGTACGCGTCGAGCTCGTCCTGGATGCCCGCGGCTTCGAAGATCCGCTCGACGCGCAGCATCTCCTGCACTTGATACTGCACCGTCAGGCGATCTTCGAAACACCACGTCGCATTCGGTCCGATCGCGATCGTGCGGCACTTCTTGTGAGCGAGCACGCGTTCGCGAAACTCCTTGCGGCCCGTCGCATACTGCTCGAGGCTCATGAGGTCGCTGCGGGCGAGACGATTCATCGCTGACTCCTCAGAGGCCGTATGCCTTGCGCAGCAATTTGAGCGGATGCATCGGCGCCTTGCCGCTCGTGAGCCCGGATTCGATTTGATGTCCTGCCATCGGGCAGTCGCTCGTGTAGTGATCGGCATTCGCGTCGTTCACGCGGCGGATGACCGGACGGCCGATCTTCATCGACACGTCGCGGAACTCGCGCTTCACGCCATACGTGCCGTCGTGGCCCGAGCAGCGCTCGATCGCATCGATCTCGGTGCCAGGCACGAGCATCAGCACATCGCGCGTCTTGAGCCCGATGTTCTGAACGCGCGTGTGACAGGGCACGTGATAGCTCACCTTGCCGAGTGGCTCGCGGAAGGTGGTACTCAACAAGCCCGCCTTGTGACGCAGCCAGAGATACTCGAACGGATCGAACATCGCCTCCTGCACCTTCTTCACGAGCGGGTCATCGGGGAACAGGAGCGGCAGCTCCTGCTTGAACATGAGCGTGCACGAGGGTACGGGCGTGACGATGTCCCAGCCTTCGTCGACCTTGGCCGCGAGCGCGGCGATGTTCGCGTCCTTCAGCCGCTCGATCGATTCGAGATCGCCGAGCTCGAGCTTCGGCATGCCACAGCAACGCTCCTGCCGCAGGAGCGTGACCGGGATGCAGTTGTGCTCGAATACCGCGGTGAGGTCTTCATCGAGCTCGGGCTCGTTGCGATTGCCGTAGCACGTCGCGAACAACACGACCCGGCCGCGCGTGTCGCCCGCCGGCTGGACGGTGAGCGTCGGATGCGCAGCCCGCGCGTACCGCTTGCGGAATGTATTGCTGTGGTACTCGGGAATCGGCGCGTCGGGATGCACGCCGAGCGTCTTGTCGAGCAGCTTGCGGCCGAACGCGGTGTCGTTGAGTGCATTCACGGCCTGCGCGACGACCGGAATGCCCGCGATCGAACCAACGAGATCGGTCGAGCTCAGCAGCTTGTCGCGAGCCGGGATCGGCTGCGTTTTGAACTTGAATGCCTTCGCCCGCAGCATCAGATGCGGGAAGTCGACATTCCAGGGATGCGGCGGCACGTACGGACATTTCGTCATGTAGCACATGTCGCAGAGATAACAGTGGTCGACGACGTCCCAATAGACCTTCTTCTCGACCGCATCCACCTCGCCGGTGCTCGTCGCGTCGACGGCATCGAACAGCGTCGGAAAGGAATTGCAAAGACTGAAACAGCGGCGGCAGCCGTGGCAGATGTCGAACACGCGCTCGAGCTCTTTGAAGAGCGACGCTTCGTTCCAGAAATCGGCCTCTTGCCAACGAATCGGATGACGAGTGGGTGCGTCGAGGCTGCCCTCGCGCGCGCTCTGTGCAGTGCTCTTGTCTGACACTCGTGTGGCTCTGGCTGCTGAGTGTTGCAGGGGGAGAACTTAGAACACCGAGACGAAGACCCCCGCCCCTAACCCTCCCCCGCTGCGCGGGGGAGGGGGAATCGGTTGCGGCCGTTTGTTTACAGGGTGTCGAGCGCTTTTTGGAAGCGGTTCGCGTGCGAGCGCTCCGCCTTCGCGAGCGTCTCGAACCAATCCGCAATCTCGTCGAAACCTTCTTCGCGCGCCTGCTTCGCCATGCCGGGATACATATCCGTGTATTCGTGCGTCTCGCCCGCGATCGCCGCTTTCAAATTCGAGGAGGTCGCACCAATCGGCAGCCCGGTCGCGGGATCGCCAACTGCTTCCAGATATTCGAGATGCCCGTGGGCATGTCCGGTCTCGCCCTCGGCGGTCGAACGGAATACCGCGGCGACATCATTGAAGCCTTCCACGTCGGCCTTGGCTGCGAAATACAGATAGCGACGATTGGCCTGTGACTCGCCGGCGAATGCATCCTTCAGATTCTTCTCCGTGCCTGTGCCTTTAAGGTTCTTCATTGCAGAGTACCTCGTGGATGGGCCTATTAGACCAAGTCTAACCGTGCGAAAATCTAGTCCCGCGAGGTTTGCAAGTCAACGCTGAATCCGCTTCCTGCGCAGCGTGCGAAGTACGCATGGCGCCCGACGTGCGATTGACCCCACTGCCCTGGCGCTGCAAGCTTGCGCCGCCGTTAACGCCCACCTTCTCGTAGTCATTTTCACCGTGGCCAATCACAAGCTTCGTTCGCCCGCCTCCGACGTCGACAACACAGCCGACAATGCTCCCGGCAACGGCACCGCCGCGCCGGATTTCGAACGCTCGCTCGCCGAGCTCGAAGCGATCGTCGACAAGTTGGAAGCCGGTGATCTATCGCTCGATGAGTCCCTGCAGCAGTTCGAGCGCGGCGTGCAGCTCACGCGCGTCTGTCAGACCGCGCTGAAGCAGGCGGAACACAAGGTGGAAATCCTGATGCGCAAGAGCGGCACGAGCGATTTCGCGGCCGCCCCCTTCGAGTCCACCGACGATCAAGACGGCTGACCCCGTGGCGACCGCACCTCTCGAGAGCTTCGAGCGCCAGCTGGCGACGTGGCAAGCGCGTGTCGAAGCGGAGCTCGATGCGCGCCTTCCCGCGCCGTCCGAAAAGCCCGAACGTCTGCATGAGGCGCTGCGCTACAGCGTGCTCGGCGGCGGCAAGCGTGTGCGCCCCGTCCTCGTCTATGCAACGGCGCGCGCGCTGGGACTCGCCGAATCGATCGTCGACGGCGCTGCGTGCGCGGTCGAGTTCATTCATGCGTATTCGCTCGTGCACGACGATCTGCCCGCGATGGACAACGACGATCTACGCCGCGGCAAACCGACCTGCCACAAGGCCTTCGACGAAGCGACGGCGGTTCTCGTCGGCGATTCCTTGCAAGTGCTCGCCTTTCAGGTGCTCGCGAACGGCACCGGACTGCCGAGCGAACCGACAGCGCGTCTGCGGCTCGTCGAGCTGTTGGCGATCGGCAGCGGCACCTCGGGAATGGCAGGCGGGCAAGCGCTCGATCTCGCGGCGAACGGCCAGCGCTTGTCGATCGAATCCGTCGACGAGATGCATGCGCGCAAGACCGGCGCCTTGATCCATGCCAGCGTCATGATGGCCGCCGCATGCGCGGTCGAGCTCCCGCGCTCGGTGCATGACGCACTCGACCGCTACGCACGCGACCTCGGCCTCGCCTTTCAGATCCAGGACGACTTGCTCGACGTCGAAGGCGATACGTCGCTGCTCGGCAAGCCCACCGGCGCCGACAGCAAGCGCGGCAAGCCGACGTACCCCGCGGTGCTCGGGGTCGCGGCGGCGCGCGAACGCATGTTGGCGCTGCACTCACGAGCCCTGCGCAGCCTGGACGTCCTCGGCCCGAACGCGGCGGCCCTCGCCGCGGTATCGGACTGGCTCGTCCTCAGAAGGTATTGATGCCACTTGCGGTAGACTGCGCGCCAACATGACGAACGCTTACCCGTTGTTGTCGACGCTCGATACGCCCGCGGACCTGCGCGCGATACCGGCGAGCGCGCTCGGCCAAGTCACGACCGAGCTGCGGCAGTACTTGATCGATACCGTGAGCCAGATGGGCGGTCATTTCGCCGCGGGCCTGGGCACCGTGGAGCTCACGGTCGCACTTCATTATGTCTTCGACACGCCGCACGACCGGCTCGTCTGGGACGTCGGCCATCAGGCATATCCGCACAAGGTTCTGACCGGCAGGCGCGATCGCTTGCGCACGATCAAGCTCAAGGACGGGCTCGCGCCCTTCCCGGCGCGCACCGAGAGCGAATTCGATACGTTCGGCGTCGGTCATTCGAGCACGTCGATCAGCGCGGCGCTCGGCATGGCGATCGCCGCGGCGCGCAACGGCGAGCAGAGACGCGTCGTCTCCGTGATCGGCGATGGCGCGCTCAGCGCCGGCATGGCCTTCGAAGCGCTGAATCACGCCGGCAGCATGAACGATGTGAATCTGCTCGTGATCCTGAACGACAACGACATGTCGATTTCGGAGAACGTGGGCGCCTTCTCGAATTATTTCGCGCGCGTGCTCTCCGGCAAGCTCTACGCCAATCTGCGCGAGGGCGGCAAGAAGGTGCTCAAGCGCATGCCGACCGTGTGGGAGCTCGCGCGCCGCTCCGAGGAGCACGTCAAAGGCATGGTTCTGCCCGGCACGATCTTCGAAGAGCTCGGCTTCAATTACATCGGGCCGGTCGATGGCCACGATCTCGGCGCGCTCGTGGCGACGCTCCGCAACGTCCGCGATCTCAAGGGTCCGCAATTCCTCCATGTGATCACGCGCAAGGGCAAGGGCTACGCGCCCGCCGAAGCGGACCCGATCAAGTGGCACGGCCCGGGTCCGTTCGATGTGAAGAGCGGCGTGATCTTCAAGGAGAAGGCGAGCGGGCCGACGTACTCGCAAGTGTTCGGCCAGTGGCTGTGCGACATGGCGGCGCTCGATCCCAAGGTCGTCGGCATCACGCCCGCGATGCGCGAGGGCTCCGGCCTGGTCGAGTTCTCGAAAAAATTCCCGGATCGATATTTCGACGTCGCGATCGCCGAGCAGCATGCGGTCACGTTCGCCGCCGGACTCGCCTGCGAAGGGCTGAAGCCGGTCGTGGCGATCTATTCCACGTTCCTGCAGCGCGCGTACGATCAAGTCATTCATGACGTCGCGTTGCAGAATCTGCCGGTCACGTTCGCGATCGATCGCGCCGGTCTCGTCGGCGGCGACGGCGCGACGCATCAAGGCAGCTACGACCTCTCCTATCTGCGCTGCATTCCGAATCTCGTCATCATGGCGCCGGCCGACGAGGACGAGTGCCGTCAGATGCTGTTCACGGGCGTGCACGCGAATGTACCCGCGGCCGTGCGCTATCCGCGCGGCCAAGGCCCGGGCGTCGCGCTGCAAACCGAAATGCAGCCCTTGCCGATCGGCAAGCTACAGCAGCGGCGCGCCGGTCGCAGCGGGCTGGCGATCATCGCGGTCGGCGCGATGGTGCCGGCGTGCGAGCGCATCGCCGAGCGGCTCGATGCGACCTTGATCAACCTGCGGTTCATCAAGCCGCTCGACGAGGCCGCGCTGCTGGACCTGGCGGCGTCGCATCGGGCCCTCGTGACCGTCGAGGAAAACGTCGTCGCCGGCGGCGCGGGCAGCGCCGTCATCGAATGCCTCGCCGCGCACGGCCGCGTGCTGCCGACGCTGCAACTCGGCATTCCCGATCGCTTCATCGAGCACGGCTCGCGTGAAGATTGTCTCGCGATGGCGGGGCTCGATGTTGCGTCGATCGAGACCGCGATACAGCGCTGGTGGAAGCTGCCGGCCCGCGCCGTGTCCTGATCCGCCGCGAGCAGCGCTCGACGCTGGACTCTCCCTCACCGTCGCCCGGCATCATGTTTTCCTATATCGATCCCACCATCCGTCGCCGCCTCATCGAACAAGGCAAGCTCGTTCGCATCGATGCGCGCGGCAATCCGTTGCCCGCCGCCAAGGACCCGACCGTCGCGGGTGCGGTAGCGCTCGAGCCGTCGGACGCCGTCAGCGAGCATCGACCCGTGCTCAACGTGCTCGGGCCGATTCCGATGCCGATCAACATCGGCGGCCAGCAATACACCTTTCAGTGGTATGCCTTCGTTCGCCAGACGGAGCTGCAAGACGCCACGGGGCTCGCGGATTCGCTGCGCGGCAGCGGCGAGCCGCATCTGTTCTCGCTGCTCGCGCGACACATGTCGGTCAACAGCGTGCTGATGCTCGGCGACTTCAAGGGACACGCAAGTCCGCTCGTGCGAGTGCATTCGTGCTGTCTCACCGGCGATGTCTTCGGCTCGCAGCGCTGCGAGTGCGGCCCGCAACTGGATCGCGCCTTCGAACGCATTCGCGACGAAGGCACGGGAGCAGTCATCTACATGAGCGGCCACGAGGGCCGGGGCATCGGCTTGTGGGCGAAGGCCGTTACGTATGTGCTCCAGGACTGCGGCGAGGACACCTATCAAGCCAATCGCTCGCTCGGGCTTCCCGACGACAGCCGCGACTTCAGCGACGCGGCGACGATCCTGCTGTATTTGCGCGGTGATCGTCCGATACGCCTCATGAGCAACAATCCGGTGAAGCAAGCGCATCTCGAGGCGGGCGGCCTGCATCACGTGCTGCGGGAAAAGCACGTCACCGGCGTGAGCAAGGCGAACCGGCGCTATCTGGATGCGAAGCGCGGCTGGGGACACCGCATCGAACCGGACGATCTCGAAGGCTCGGACTGAGCTTCCTTCGCCGCGGGGAACGGATCAGCTCGGGCTCTGCAACCGGCTGATGAGGCTGCGCAAGAACACCTTGTTGAATCGCAGCTGGCACGCCGCGGAGGATTGTTCGAGGAGCGTCGAGCTCACCTTCATCAGCGTGACGTTCGTGAGCGCCTTGATCGTCGCCTGCCGCTTCGCGCCCCGCACGTAACTGGTCTCGCCGAAACAATCGCCCGCATCGAGCTCGCCGACGGCATTGCCGTTGCGCATCACGCCGACGCTGCCCGACACGAGCACGTAGAAGCGATCGTCCATCTCGCCTTCCTTGACGATCTCCTCGCCCGCTTCGTAGTCCTGCCAGGTGCTGGCGCGCAGCACTTCGAGAATCTCGGCTTGCGAGAAGTCGTGGAAGAACTTGAGCGTGCGCAGGATCGAGAACTGTTCCTGGCGATCGAGCTTCGAGGAGCCCTCGCGCAGCGCCTGGTGAACGCGCGTCAGGTCCGCCGCGAGCTCGAGGCCGTTGCGATAGCGCTTCGCCGGATCCTTCTGCAGCGCCTTCGCGACGGTGTCTTCGAGCAGCTCGGGAATCTGTTTGCGCAGCGTGTGAATGGGCTGCGGGGTCGCATAGACGATCTGATGCAGCAGCTTCGACAGGTTGCCGCCGCGGAACGGCCGGAAGCCGGTCAACAGCTCGTACATCACCGCGCCGAGCGAATACACGTCCGATCGGTTCGTGATCTCGAGCGACTGCACCTGTTCCGGCGACATGTACGACGGACTGCCCGCGATGCCTTCGATGCGCGAGATCTCCGAATCGGCGACGAGCGCGATACCGAAATCGATGATGCGCACGTCGTTCGCCTGCGTGAGCATGATGTTCGAGGGCTTGATGTCGCGATGGATCACGCCGCGGCTGTGCGCGTAGTGCAGCGCCTTCGCGCACTTGTACATGATCTCGACGACGTCATCGATCGGCAGCAGATTATCGGGCTTGCAATAGGCGGACAGCGTGCGTGCGCCGTGCACGTGCTCGGTCACGATGTAGTACTGACCTTCCTCCTCGCCCGCGTCGAAGATCGGCAGGATGTTCGGATGCTGCAGCATGCCGACCATGTGCGCCTCGGACAGGAACATCTTGCGGGTGACGCGCGCCCGCTCCTCGTCGTGCGATTCGAGGTTGTAGATCTTGATCGCGACGTCGCGGCGATAGTAAGGATCGTGCGAAAGATAGACGACACCCGTGCTGCCGCGGCCGACCTCCTTCACGATGACGTACTTCCCGATCTTCTCGGGTGTGCGCTGCTCTCGCGTCGCGGGACGTGTTGCCATCTGGCCGCTCGGGACGTTCACGGAAGAGGTTTCGTCAGATGAGGGACTTGAAGCCGAACAGGATCGCAGCCGCGAAAACGCCTGCAATGACGTCATCGAGCATAATTCCCAGCCCGCCGGGGAGACTGTGATCAGCCTCCCGGATCGGCCACGGTTTGACGATGTCGAAGAAACGGAACAGCACGAATCCGGCCAGCAGCCAGGCCCAATGCGCCGGAGCTGCCAACATCGTCACGGTAAAACCCGTGATTTCGTCCCAGACGATGCCGGGATGGTCGTGAACGTCCATCCGGCGCGCACTCTCGCCGCAGATGTAGATACCCACGAGCGCCGCGAGCAGCGCGAACGCTGCATGGACGACCAAGCCGTATTGCTGCAGGACGAGCACGATCGGCACGGCCATCAAGGTGCCGAACGTGCCCGGCGCCACCGGGCTCAGGCCCGAGCCGAAACCGAACGCGAGGAAATGAATGGGCTGCCGCAGCAACTTCGGCTCGGCGCTCCACTTCATGGCCGGGGGTCCTGCTCGAAATGGACATAGCCGCGCCGCGCCGGGTGGAAGACAGCCCCGCCGCGCCGGCACACGACGCCTCGATCCGCGGTGATGACGCCGATCCGCGTGCAGCCGAGCCCCTCGAGAAGTGCCACGTGCGCCGGCGGGACGGCGCACAGAATCTCGTAGTCATCGCCGCCGGCCAGCGCAAACTGGACGCAGCTCGCATCGTCGAACGTTGCGCTCAGCTCCTGCGAGCGCGGGATCGCGTCGAGGTCGATGTCCGCACCGCAGGCGCTCGCGGCGCAGAGCTTGTCGAGGTCGGTCAACAATCCGTCGGAGACATCCATCGCGGCGTTCGCGAGCAACCGTAGTTGGCGACCGAGCGCGACGCGCGGCATCGGCCGTAAAAAGCGGCCGCGCAGCTTTCGCACCGCGGCGCTGTCCGGCAGGCCTTGCTGCAGCGTCGCGAGTCCGGCCGCGGCTTCGCCGGGCACGCCGGAGATCATGATCGCATCGCCGGGCCGCGCACCGGCGCGCGTCAGCCACCGATCCGCTTCGACCCAACCCGCGATCTGCACGGTAATGACGAGCGGACCGCTTACCGTATCGCCGCCGACGAGCGCGACATCGTGCTCGCGCGCAAGCTCGAACAGGCCCGCCGCGAAGCGCTCGACCCAGCGTTCATCGCCGTGCGGCAGCGACAAGGACAGCGTGAACCACGATGGCTGCGCCCCCATGGCCGCGATGTCGCTCAGATTCACGGCGAGCGCGCGATAGCCGATATCGGCCGCGTCGGTCGCGACCGGGAAATGCACGCCTTCGACGATCGTATCGAGCGCTACCACGAGCTTGCGATCGGCGCGAACGTCGAGCACGGCCGCGTCGTCGCCGATCCCAAGCACCACGTCGGCACGCGGCGCCTGCCCAGCGAAATAGCGAGCGATGAGTTCGAATTCGCCTAAGGCCATGGGATCACGATCGCGAGTCACCCTCGTTCAGCAGCGCGCAACTCTCTCGCGGCCCGATCGAGCACCGCGTTCACGTACTTGTGCGCGTCGGTCGCGCCGAAACGCTTCGCGAGATCCACCGCCTCGTTGATGACGACACGGTACGGCACGTCGCTGCGCGTGCGCAGCTCGAACATGCCCATCATCAGGATCGCGGTCTCGACCGGATCGAGCTGATCGAGCGGACGGTCGATGAACGGCGTGATCGCCGTGTCGATGGCGTCCTTCTGCCTGATGCAGCCGCGCACCAGCTCCTCGAAGTAGTCGCGATCGGCACCCGAGAACTCTTCGCTCTCGATGAACTGCTGCGCGAGGTCGTTCGCGTCGTGGCTGGTCATTTGCCACTGATAGAGCGCCTGCATCGCGAGCTTGCGCGCAACGGAGCGCGCCCGCGTGCCGCGCCGTGACTTTTTGTCGGGCGGTGTATTCATTGCACTTCAGATAGGCGGATCGAATGCGGCCCGTCCGCCAACAAAATTTATTGCTCGATCTTGCGTAACAGATTCGCAAGCTCGATCGCCGTGAGCGCCGCATCCGCGCCCTTGTTGCCGGCCTTCGTTCCAGCGCGCTCGATCGCCTGCTCGATCGTATCGGTCGTCAGCACGCCGAACGACACCGGAATCCCCGTATCGTTCGCGACGCGCGCGAGACCGCCGGCGCATTCGCCCGCGACGTAATCGAAGTGCGCGGTCGCGCCTTTGATGACGGCGCCGAGCGCGATGATCGCATCGTAGCGCTTGCTCAGCGCGAGCTTGCGCGCAACGACGGGCAGATCGAACGCACCGGGCGCGCGCACGATTTCGATCTGCTTGTCGCTCGCGCCGTGGCGCTTGAGATTGTCGACCGCACCGCGCACGAGCGGCTCGACGATGAATTCGTTGAACCGCGACGCGAGGATCGCAAAGCGGAGCTCGCGAACCTGCAAGTCGCCTTCGAGAGTCTTGATGGCATCCATGGGCAGCTCGGATGGTGAGAGATGGGTTGTTAGCTTTCGATGTATTCGACGACTTCCAGATCGAATCCGGACAGGCCGTGCATCTGCTTCGGCGCCGAGAGGACGCGCATGCGGTGCACGCCGAGATCGCGCAGGATCTGGGCACCGATGCCATACGTGCGCAGGACCTTCGCCCCGCCCTGTCGCGCGCCCGTCGGATCCGGATGGCTGATCGAGGCGACGGACTCCATCAGGTCACGCGGCGTTTCCTCAGGCCGCAGGATCACGACGACGCCCGCGCGCTCCTGTGCAATTCGCTGCATGGCCGAGCGGATCGGCCAGCCGAGCACGCCATCGCGAATGCCGACGACATCGCGCAGCGTGTCCTTCAAGTGCACGCGTACGAGCGGCACGTCCGCCGGCGACAACTCTCCGTGAATCAATGCGAGATGCACGGTGCGGTTGACATGATCCTCGTAGCAGCACATGCGGAAGCGGCCGAACTCCGTGTCGACGACTTGCTCCGCGATGCGCTCGACGGAGCGTTCTTTCTCCAGCCGATAGCGAATCAGGTCAGCGATCGTGCCGATCTTCAGACCGTGATGCTTCGCGAACGTCTCGAGATCCGGACGCCGCGCCATCGTGCCGTCGTCGTTCAGAATCTCGACGATGACGGCCGCCGGCTCCAGGCCCGCGAGCCGCGCGAGATCGCAGCCCGCCTCCGTATGGCCGGCGCGCGTCAGCACGCCGCCCGGCTGCGCCATGAGCGGGAAGATGTGGCCGGGTTGCCGCAAGTCCTCGGGCTTCGCGTCGCGCTTGACGGCGGCGCGAACGGTCTGCGCACGGTCGTGCGCCGAGATGCCCGTGGTGACGCCTTCCGCGGCTTCGATCGAGACCGTGAAATTCGTCGCGTGACTCAGATTCGTGTCGCTCACCATCAGCGGCAGACGCAGCTGTCGGCAACGATCACTCGTCAGCGTGAGACAGATCAGGCCGCGCCCGTAACGCGCCATGAAGTTGATGTCCTCCGCGCGGGCGCACTCGGCCGCCATGACCAGGTCGCCTTCGTTCTCGCGATCCTCGTCGTCCATGATCACGACCATGCGCCCGGCGCGAATGTCTGCGAGTACTTCGTCGATGGAGTTGAGTTTCATGAGTGTGTTTTCTGAGCGCTCTGCGAGCACCAAGGGGACCTGAAGCGCGCGCCACGCGCTCCACCTCAACCCTCTCCCGCCGGGAGCGGGGAAGCGGTCAGCCGTTCCAGATAGCGCGCGATGATATCGACTTCCACGTTCACCCGCGTGCCGATCTCATAATCCTTGAGGACCGTCACGGCCATGGTGTGCGGAATGAGATTCACGTCGAACGACGTCGGGCCGACTTCGTTCACCGTGAGGCTAACGCCGTCGATGCAGACCGAGCCCTTCTTGGCGATGTAGCGCGCGAGCGCCGCGGGCACCTCGAAGCGCATGCGCGTCGAACGGGCATCGGTTGCGAGGGCGGTGACTGTCGCAATTCCATCGACATGACCGGTCACGTAGTGCCCGCCGAGCGGCTGGCCCGCGGTCAATGCCTTCTCGAGATTCAGCCGCGTACCGACCGTCCAACCGCCGAGTGTCGTGACGTTCAACGTCTCGCGCGATGCATCCGCGGCGAACGCCTCGCCCTCGATGCGCGTCACGGTCAGACAACAGCCATTCACCGCGATGCTGTCGCCGATCGCGACGGTGTGCAGCTCGAGCGCCGGCGCCGCGACGACGATCTCGACATCGCCCGCCTTCGGCGTCATCGCCCGCACTTCGCCCGTCGCCTGAACGATTCCCGTAAACATGTCTGCCTCGCCAATCAACTCAACCGGGGTCGATAGATCAATCGCAAGTCCGCGTCGAATCGGCGCATGTCGGTCAGCTCGAATTGCGGCACCGCCTGCAACGATTCGAAGCCGGTGAGCTGCATCATCGGCTTCGCGTCCGAGCCCAGCAACTTCGGCGCGACGTACACGACGAGCTCGTCGACGAGTCCGCGCTCGATCAACCAACCGGACAACGTGGCGCCCGCCTCGACCAGCACGTCGTTGCACAGCCGCGTGCCGAGCTCGCGCAGTACGGCGCGCATATCGAGGCGCCCATCGCCGTCCGTATCGACGGCCACCTGGACCACCTCTGCGCCCGCATCACGCAGACGTTGCGCGCGCTCGCCTTCCGCGGCATTCGTGAAGACGAGCGTCTCGCCAGGCTCGCGCAGCATGCGCGCGCTCGTCGGCATGCGCAGCCGCGAATCGACCACGACGCGCAGCGGCGCGCGTCCAGCGAGATCGATGGCAGCGTCGCGAACCGTCAGCTGCGGATCGTCCGCGAGCACCGTGTCGATGCCCGTGAGCACCGCGCTCGATTCCGCTCGCAGGCGGTGCACGTCCGCCCGCGCGCTGGCACCGGTAATCCAGCGGCTGGTGCCGTTCGCGAGCGCAATGCGCCCGTCGAGGCTCGCGGCGATCTTCACGATCACGCGCGGCAGGCCAGTGCGCATGCGCTTGTCGAACCCGAGGTTCAGCGCATGCGCCGCTTCCTCGAGCAGCCCTTGCGCGACCTCGATCCCCGCCGCGCGCAGCTGCGCAAGACCGTTGCCCGACACTTGCGGATTCGCATCGAGCGCGCCGCAGATCACACGCCGCACCCCCGCGCGAATCAGCGCCTCGGTGCACGGCGGCGTGCGGCCCTGATACGAATGCGGCTCGAGCGTCACGTACACGGTGGCGCCGCGGGCGGCCTCGCCGGCCGCGGCGAGCGCGAGCGGTTCGGCATGCGGCTCGCCCCATTTGCGATGCCAGCCTTCGCCGACGATGCGCTCGCCCTGCGCGATCACGCAGCCGACGCGCGGATTCGGCGGTGTCGTGTACCGGCCGAGCTCGGCGAGCTCGAGGGCGCGTCGCATCATGCGGTGATCCAGATCGGTGAACACCTCACGGCTCCCAACGAGCATCGACTCGGCAAGCGGCTCGCGGTGCGCTCATCGCTTCTTTCCCGACTCCGGCGGCGTCCACAGCGCGAGCTGCCCTTCTTCCTCGAGTCGCGCGCGCCGATGCCGCATGCGCTCGATCTCCTCGCGGAACTCCTCCAGATCCTGAAAGCTGCGATACACGGACGCGAACCGCACGTACGCGACCTCGTCCATCCGGTGCAGCTCCTCCATCGCCAGCTCGCCGACGAACCGCGACGGCACTTCGCGCTCGCCGAGCGAGCGCAGCTTCTGGCAGATGTGCACGACGGCGGCATCGAGCGCTTCGCTCGACACCGGCCGCTTTTCGAGCGCCTTCAGCAAGCTGTTGCGCAGCTTCTGTTCGTCGAAGGGCTGACGCGTCGCATCGTTCTTCACGATGCGCGGCATCACGAGCTCCGCCGTTTCGAACGTCGTGAAACGCTCGCTGCACTTCAGGCACTCGCGACGGCGGCGAATCTGCTGCCCCTCGCCCGCCAGCCGCGAGTCGATGACTTTCGTCTCCTCGTGGTTGCAGAAGGGGCAGTACATTCACTTCCCGTAGACAGGGAACTTGCGGCAGATCGCCTCGACCTTCGCCCTGACCTTGCCGATCGCGTCCTCGCTGCCGTTCGCGTCGAGCACGTCGGCGATCCACCCGGCGAGCTCGATCACTTCGGCTTCGCGGAAGCCGCGCGTCGTCGCCGCGGGCGTGCCAATGCGCAAACCGCTGGTGACGAACGGCGGACGCGGGTCGTTCGGCACCGCGTTCTTGTTCACCGTGATGTGCGCGCGGCCGAGGGCCGCATCGGCCTCCTTGCCCGTGATGTTCTTGTCGATGAGATCGACGAGGAACAGGTGATTGTCCGTGCCGCCCGAGACGATCTTGTAGCCGCGATTCATGAGCGCACCGGCCATCGCGCGCGCGTTCGCGAGCACCTGCTTCTGATACGTCGTGAAGTCCGGCTGCAATGCCTCGAGCAGCGCGACGGCCTTCGCCGCGATGACGTGCATGAGCGGGCCGCCCTGCGTGCCGGGAAACACGAGCGAGTTCAGCTTCTTTTCGATGTCGGGATCGCCCTTCGCGAGAATCAGGCCGCCGCGCGGACCGCGCAGCGTCTTGTGCGTCGTCGTCGTGACCACGTGGGCGTGCGGCACGGGGCTCGGATAGATGCCCGCCGCGACCAGGCCGGCGACATGCGCCATGTCGACGAGGAAATACGCGCCCACGCCGTCCGCGATCTTGCGGAAACGCTCCCAGTCGACGATGCGCGAATAGGCGGAGAAGCCCGCGATGATGAGGCGCGGACGGTGCTCCTGTGCCAGCTTCTCGACCTGGGTGTAATCGATCTCACCCGTGTTCGGATCGAGGCCGTACTGCACGGACTTGAAGATCTTGCCGGAGAAATTGACCTTCGCGCCGTGCGTGAGATGCCCACCGTGATCGAGGCTCATGCCGAGGATCGTGTCGCCGGCATTGACGAGCGCCAGATAGGCCGCGGCATTCGCCTGCGAGCCCGAGTGCGGCTGCACGTTCGCGTAGCCGCAGCCGAACAATTGCTTCGCGCGATCGATCGCGAGCTGCTCCGCGATGTCGACGAATTCGCAGCCGCCGTAGTAGCGCTTGCCCGGGTAGCCTTCCGCGTATTTGTTCGTGAGCAGCGAACCCTGCGCCTCGAGCACGCGGGGGCTGGCGTAGTTCTCGGAGGCGATCAGCTCGATGTGATCCTCCTGGCGCTGCGCTTCCGCGCGCAAGGCGGCCTCGAGTTCGGGATCGAAGCCGGCGATCTTCATGTCTGCTGCAAACATCTCTGGGAACCCTTGAGCGAGTAAGTGCGGGGGCGGGATTGTAAAGGCGCGCCCGCCTGGGGGACAGGTCCGCACAGCGGGCCGGATCGGGCGAATGCCCTACCCGGGCTCGTGCCCCGGAATGCTATCCAGAAAGCTGCCGACCACCCGCGTCCAGGCGCGGGCCAGATTGCGCCGGTTGTAGCCGCCGCCGCCCATGCCGACGACGCGACCGTGTCCCAGCTCGTCCGCGATCGCGCACAGACGAGCGGCCGCATGCGCGTGCGCTGCCTCCGTGTACCGCAAGTGTGTGATCGGATCGCCCTCCAAACTGTCGGCACCGCACTGAAGCAGAATGAATTCGGGCCGGCCGGCGACGAGATACGCCTCGACGCGCTGCCAGGCTTCGCGATAGTCGTCGTCCGTCGCGCCGGGAGCGAGCGGAATGTTGAGCTTCGTGCCCACCGCGGGTCCGACGCCGGTTTCGCCCGCAGCGCCGCTACCGGGAAACAAATAGCGCCCGTCCTCGTGCAGGTCGGCGAACAACAGCTCGGGATCGGCCTCGAACGCGTAGAACACACCGTCGCCGTGATGCGCGTCGATGTCGACATAGGCGATGCGGCGCATGCCGTATTTCCTGCGCAGGATTTCGATCGCGACGCCGCAGTCGTTGAATACGCAGAAGCCGCTCGCGCCGCCACGTGAGGCATGGTGCAGGCCGGCGATGGGCACGAACGCTCGGCGCGCCTGGCCGCTCATCACTGCGTCGACGGCGTTCAGCGTCGCGCCGACCACGGCGCTCGCCGCCTCGAACACGCCCTTGAACGCCGGGGTGTCGCCGGCGTCGAGATAGCCATGACCGGTCGCGGAGCGCTCGCGCACGAGGTCGATATAGGCCGGCAAATGGAAGGTTTCGAGCTCCTCGCGCGTCGCGAGTCGGGGCGCGCCGCGCCTGACCCGCCCATCCAAGCCGGCCTGATGCAGCTCGCGCATGAATGCTTCGTGGCGATCCGTACCGAACGGATGCCCATCCCCAAAACCATAGCGAGCGATCTGTTCGCCTGCGACCAGCAGGACCGACGCGTGGATGTCGTTCAAGGCTTCGCTCCGGCTCCCCTGTGGCCGAGAGTAGCATGGCCGTCCGGGCCAGCCCGCCGCCCGCGTTCTTCGTTATGATTCGCCCCCTTTTTTGACAATCGAGCCTCAACGCCGCATGGCCCAATTCATCTACACCATGAATCGCGTCTCGAAGGTCGTGCCGCCCAAGCGCGTCATCCTGCGGGACATCTCCTTGTCGTTTTTTCCCGGCGCCAAGATCGGCGTGCTCGGCCTCAACGGGTCGGGAAAATCCACTCTTTTGCGGATCATGGCCGGCCTGGACAAGGAGATCGACGGCGAGGCGCGGCCGCAGCCCGGCATCAAGATCGGCCTGTTGTCGCAGGAGCCGCAGCTCGATCCGAACAAGGACGTGCGCGGCAACGTCATCGAAGGTGTCGGTGAAGTTCAGGCCCTGCTCGACCGCTTCAATGCCGTGAGCGACAAGTTCGCCGATCCGGACCTCGGCGAGGACGAGATGAACAAGCTCCTGGAAGAGCAAGCCAAGCTGCAGGATGCGATCGACGCGAAAGGCGGCTGGGAATTGGAGCGCAAGCTGGAGGTCGCGGCGGAAGCGCTGCGCCTGCCGCCGTGGGACGCGGATGTCACGAAGATCTCCGGCGGCGAGCGTCGTCGCGTCGCCTTGTGCCGGCTGCTGTTGTCGCAGCCGGACATGCTGCTGCTCGACGAGCCGACGAACCATCTCGATGCCGAGTCCGTCGCCTGGCTCGAGCGCTTCCTCGAAGGTTATCCAGGCACCGTCATCGCGGTGACCCACGACCGCTACTTCCTCGACAACGTCGCCGGCTGGATTCTCGAGCTCGATCGCGGCCACGGCATTCCGTGGCAAGGCAACTACTCCTCGTGGCTCGAGCAGAAGGAGCGCCGGCTCGCGATCGAAGAAAAGCAGCAGGAAGGCCTGCGCAAGACCCTGGAACGCGAGTTGGAATGGGTGCGCCAGAATCCGAAGGCGCGGCAGGCGAAGAGCAAGGCGCGTATCCAGCGCTACGAAGAGCTGGCCTCGCAAGAATTCCAGAAGCGTAACGAAACGAACGAGATCTACATTCCGCCCGGCCAGCGCCTGGGCGATCTCGTCGTCGAGGCGAATGGCTTGAAGAAGGCCTTCGGTGATCGGCTGCTGTTCGACAACTTGAGCTTCAATCTGCCGGCCGGCGGCATCGTCGGCGTCATCGGTCCGAACGGCGCCGGTAAGACGACGATGTTCCGCATGATCACGGGACAAGAACAGCCCGACGCCGGCGAGATCCGCATCGGCCCCTCCGTGCAGCTCGCGTATGTCGATCAATCGCGGCAATCGCTCGACGATTCGAAAACCGTCTGGCAGGAAATCTCGGGCGGGCTCGAGATCATCAAGGTCGGCAACTACGAGACATCGTCGCGCGGCTATGTCGGCCGGTTCAACTTCCGCGGCGCGCAGCAGCAACAGCTGATCGGCGAGCTGTCGGGCGGCGAGCGCAACCGCGTGCATCTCGCGAAGGTGCTGAAGGAGGGCGGCAACGTCATCCTGCTCGACGAGCCGACGAACGATCTCGACGTGGAAACGCTGCGCGCATTGGAAGAGGCGCTGCTGACGTTCCCGGGCTGCGCCGTCGTGATCTCGCACGATCGCTGGTTCCTGGACCGAATCGCAACCCACATTCTCGCCTTCGAGGGCAACAGCGAGGTCGTGTGGTTCGAAGGCAATTACGCGGAGTACGTCGAAGACTTCCGGCGGCGCAAGGGCGAGGATGCCGAGACGCCGCATCGGATCAAGTATCGGAAGCTGGATGCCTGATGGAATGAACTCGGACGCGATTGCCGCCGTCATCGGCGTCTTCGGGCTGCTGCTCGTCGCTCTGGCGTGTCAGCGGCTCGCACGCGCACGATTCCTCGCGGCGGGCGGCAGCGCGCTCGGCGGCCTGCTGCTGCTCGCGACCGCCGCCGCGATCTTCATCATCTCGCTGAATCTGCACACGTACGCCCGGCTCACGTACGAACAGCCGGTCGCGGAAATCGTGTTCGAGCAGCGCGGCCCGCAGCGCTACCGCGCCACGCTCACGCAGATTCCGAGCGGCGAGATGCAGATGTTCATTCTCGCCGGCGACGAGTGGCAACTCGATGCGCGCGTGCTCAAGTGGCAGGGCTGGGCGAACCTGTTGGGCTTGGACGCGCAGTACCGGCTCGAGCGCGCGAGCGGCCGGTATCGCGACATCGAGCAGGAGCGAAATCACGAACGTACGGTGTATGGCCTGAGCGAGAACCCGGGAGTCGATCTATGGGTGCTCTCGACGCGGTATCCGCAATGGCTGCCGTTCGTCGACGCGGTGTACGGCAGCGCCACCTATCTGCCGATGGCGGACGGCGCGCGCTACGAAGTGAAAATGACACAGAGCGGCTTGCTGGCGCGGCCGGTCAATGAGGCAGCGAGCGCCGCGGCGGCGACGCAGCTCAAGAATTGAGCCGGCGGGTCAGCCGGCCCACACTCGTGCGTTCCTGAACAAGCGCATCCACGGGCTATCCTCGCCCCACTCGTCCGGATGCCACGAGTTCTGCACCGTTCGATACGAACGCTCCGGATGCGGCATCAGCAGCGTCGCGCGACCGTCCAGCGAGGTGATACCCGTAATGCCGCGCGGCGAGCCATTGGGATTCGCGGGATAGGTCTCCGTCACGCGCCCCGCGTTGTCGACGAAGCGCAGCGCCGTCAGCCCCTGCGCGACGAACGCGTCCAGGTGCTCGGTGCTCGCGAACTCGGCATAACCCTCGCCATGCGCGACGGCGATCGGCATGCGCGAGCCCTCCATGCCGGCAAACACGATGGAGGGTGACTTCACGACCTCCACCAGGCTGAAGCGCCCTTCGAACTGCTCCGAACGATTGCGCACGAAGCGCGGCCAATGCTCCGTCCCGGGAATCAAGGTGCGCAGCGCCGCCATCATCTGACAGCCGTTGCAGATGCCGAGCGAGAACGTGTCGCTGCGCGCGAAGAACGTCGTGAACGCATCGCGCAGCTCGCGATGGAACAGAATGGATTTCGCCCAGCCCTCGCCCGCGCCGAGCACATCGCCGTACGAGAAGCCGCCGCACGCGACCAGCCCGCGGAAATCCTCGAGCCGCGCGTTGCCGCTCAGCAGATCGGTCATGTGGACGTCGACCGGCGCGAACCCCGCCCGATGCAGCACGGCGGCCATTTCGACGTGGCTGTTCACGCCCTGCTCGCGCAACACCGCGACGTTCGGACGCGCGCCCGTCGCGATGTACGGCGCCGCGACGTCGTCATCGAGCGCGAACGAGAGCCGCGCATTCATGCCGACGTCGTGCGGATCGGTCGCCGTTTCGTACTGCTCGCGCGCGCATTGCGGATCGTCACGCAGCTGCGTCATGCGCAAGCTCGTCTCCGACCACGCACGATGCAACGCCGTGCGCGACTCGTCGACGAGCGGGACCGAGCCCGCTCGAATGCGAACGCGATCCTCGCCCGTGACCGTGCCGATGCTGCGCGCGAGCGGCCGCAGCGCGTGCTTCGCGAGCACCGCCTCGACCGCGGCGAGATCGCCCGTACGAACCTGCAAGACCGCGCCGAGCTCTTCGCTGCACAGCGCGGCGACGGGCCGCGGCTGCGTGCCGAGATCGACATCGACGCCGCAATGACCCGCGAACGCCATCTCCGCGAGCGTCGCGAAGACGCCGCCATCGGAGCGATCGTGATACGCGAGCACGAGGCCCGCGTCGCGCAGCTCGACCATCGCCGCGAAGAAGTTCGCGAGCACTTGGGCGTCGTCGCAGTCCGGCGCCGAGCGCGCGAGCTTGCCGTACACCTGCGCGAGCGCCGAGCCGCCAAGGCGGTCGCGCCCCGCGCCCAGATCGACGAGCAGCAACGACGTCGCCCCGCGGTCGGTGCGCAGCTGCGGCGTCCACGTGCGGCGCACATCGCGCACTGGAGCAAACGCCGAAACGATCAGCGATACCGGTGCGAGCATCTTGCGCTCGCGCGCGTCCGCATCCTGCCAGCTCGTCTTCATGGAGAGCGAATCCTTGCCGACCGGAATCGTGATGCCGAGCGCCGGACAGAATTCCTCGCCGACCGCCTTGACCGTCGCGTACAGATCGGCGTCCTCGCCGGGCTCGCCGCACGCGGCCATCCAGTTCGCCGACAGACGCACGTCGCGCAGCGACGCGATATCGGCCGCGACGATGTTCGTGATCGCTTCGGCGACCGCCATGCGGCCGGACGCGGGGGCATCGAGCAGCGCGAGCGGCGCGCGCTCGCCCATCGACATCGCCTCGCCCGCCGTCGACGTGTAATCGCTCACGGTCACGGCGACATCGCTCACGGGCACTTGCCAGGGGCCGACGAACGGATCGCGGCTGATCATGCCGCCGACGCTGCGATCGCCGATCGAGATCAGGAAGGTCTTGTCGGCGATCGCGGGAAAGCGCAGCAAGCGATAAATCGCATCGCGCACATCGATCGCGGTCGCGTCGAAATCATCACCGAACGGCGCGACACGCCTGACGTCGCGCGTCATCTTCGGCGGCTTGCCGAGAATGACATCGAGCGGCAGGTCGACCGGCGGCGTACCGAGCAACGGGTCGCCGACCGTCAACCGGCCGTCGTTCGTGATCTCGCCGACGACCGCGAATGGACAACGCTCGCGCTCGCACAAGGCGGCGAAGCGCGCGACTTGATCCGCGCCGATCACGAGCACGTAGCGCTCTTGCGCCTCGTTGCACCAGATCTCGACCGGCGACATGCCCGGCTCGACCGACGGAATCGAGCGCAGATCGATGCGCCCGCCGCGGCCCGGCGTGTGCGCGACCGATTCAGGAATGGCGTTCGACAGGCCGCCCGCGCCGACGTCGTGCACGAGCAGCACGGGGTTGTCATCGCCGAGCGCCCAGCATTGATCGATGACTTCCTGCGCGCGGCGCTGCATTTCCGGATTGCCACGCTGCACGGACGCGAAATCGAGATCGGCGGCGCTCGCGCCGCTACCCACCGACGAGGCAGCGCCGCCGCCCAGACCGATGAGCATCGCCGGGCCGCCGAGCACGATGATCTTCGCGCCGACGGGAATGTCGCACTTCTCGACGTGGTCGCGCCTGACGTTGCCGAGCCCGCCCGCGATCATGATCGGCTTGTGATAGCCGCGCAGCGTCGGACGCGCCTCGTGCGGCGCTTCGAGCTCGAACGTGCGGAAGTAGCCGTAGATGTTGGGGCGGCCGAACTCGTTGTTGAACGCGGCGGCGCCGATCGGGCCCTCGATCATGATGTCGAGCGCCGAGGCGATGCGACCCGGCTTGCCGAAGTCCTGCTCCCACGGCTGCGCGAACCCCGGAATGCGCAAGTGCGAAACGGAAAAGCCAGCAAGACCCGCTTTCGGCTTGCCGCCGCGGCCCGTCGCGCCCTCGTCGCGGATCTCGCCGCCCGAGCCGGTCGCCGCGCCGGGAAATGGTGAGATCGCGGTCGGGTGATTGTGCGTCTCGACCTTCATCAGAATGTCGATCGGCTCGCGCTTGAACGCATAGCGATGTGTGTTCGCATCGGCGAACCAGCGCTCGCCGACCGGGCCTTCGATGACAGCGGCGTTATCGCGATAGGCGGACAACACGCCTGCCGAATTGTTCGTGTAGGTGTTGCGGATCATCGCGAACAGCGACTTCGGTTGGCGCTCGCCGTCGATCACCCAATCCGCGTTGAAGATCTTGTGGCGGCAATGCTCGGAGTTCGCCTGCGCGAACATCATGAGCTCGACGTCGGTCGGATCGCGCTCGAGCTTCGTGAAGCTCGCGACGAGATAGTCGATCTCGTCCGGCGACAGCGCGAGGCCCAACGTGGTGTTCGCCGCCTCGAGCGCAGCGCGGCCGTTCGCGAGCAGCGGCACGGTCGCAAGACGCCGCGGTTTCTCGTGCGCGAACAGCTGGGCGGCGGCGGCGAAATCGAACAACGCCGCTTCGGTCATGCGATCGAACAACAGCGGGGCGATGCGAGCCAGATCCGCCTCGGACAGCGTCGTGCTCGCCTCGAACCGGTAGGCAATGCCGCGCTCGATGCGCTCGATCGCATCGAGACCGCAGACCTGCGCGATGTCGGTCGCCTTGCTCGACCACGGTGAGATCGTGCCGGGACGCGGCGTGATGACGATCAACGCGCCGGCATCGCTGTCGCGTTGCGTGGTGCGTCGCCCGTAGGTGAGCAACGCATCGAGCACGTGTCGCTCATCGCCCGACAGGTCGCGCGTCGTCTGGACGAAGTGGACGTAGCGCGCCGTGAGTCGGGAGACCTCGGGCACTTGGGCCCGGACGGTCGCAAGCAGTCTGTCGTTACGAAACTGGGAGAGAGCGGACGCGCCAGGCAGTGTCAGCATCATTGCGAGCAGTCGGTCAGCGCTTGAACGCGCCGCCGCACGGACGAATTACGGGCGCGAATGATACAGGAAGCGGGATGAGTCTGGGGCGTTCGGGTGCAGGCCGGCCGACGACCGTGCGTCACTTCTTGTCGCCGGGCGTATAGACGGGCATCGGAAACTGGGCGACGTTCGAGCCTTCGTAGGAGCTGATCTTGCTCACGCCCTGCTTGCGAACCTCGTCGATCCGCACGACCGAATGCAGCGGCACGTAGGTGCGCTTCACCCCTTCGAACTCGGCCTTGATGCGCTCCTCGGACGGGTCGACGACGACCGCCGAACGCTCCCCGAACACCAGCTCCTCGACCTCGATGAACCCAAACAAATTGCCGTGGCTCACGTTGCGAGCATAGATCTCGTAGACCTTGCCCTGGTTGATGAAGACGACCTTAAAAATGTGACTCGTTGCCATATCGGGGGGTAGGCGGATTGTTACGCTGCGACCATATTACATAGCGCGTCGGCATGTCGCATGTCTGCCATTTCCTAGCGCGCTATCCAAGGTACCTCGACCAGGATCGCGCAGCGATGGCTTTGAAACTCCGCGTCATCAGCGACCACTACAAGTCACTCGGCAAGCGCAGCTCGCGCCTGTTCGGTGTGACCGGCGGTCGCATCGGCCGGTCGACGGACAACGATTGGGTGCTGCCCGACCCAGATCGCTATGTTTCGAGCCACCACTGCAAGGTTTCGTTCCGCGCCGGCAAGTGGGTGCTCGAGGACACGAGCACGAACGGCGTCTTCATCAACGGCTCCGATACCCCCGCCGCCATCGAAGGCCCCTATGCCCTTCAGGACGGCGATCGTCTGCGCCTCGGCGACTACGAGATCCTCGTCGGAATCGATGACCGCAACGACTTTCCACCCGATGCCAGCGGCCAGATTCCGGTGCCGCCGCGCGTGCAGGCCAAGGCAGCAATCGCAAGCGCCCGGGCGCCGGCCGTCGCCGAGGATCTCGGGGAAGAACTCGACATCACCGATCTGCTGAGCGATTCGCTGATCCAGCCCGGCATGGCGTCCAACGCCTTCGACTGGAGCGTGCCCGACCACCCGCCGACGAAAGTCGCGAGCAAGGCCGCCGCGCCGATTCCGGTATTGACGCCGATGACGAGCGTCACGCCCGCCGTTTCGCAGCCTGCGAAGCCCGGCCGTGGCGGATTCGATTCGCTGCTCGATGTCCCGCTTTCGGAAAGCACGAGCAGCAAGAAGAACGACGACTGGCAAATGCAGACGCGCCCGTACGATCGCAAGACGATGCAGGCGCTGACGAACGCGTCGACGTTGTCGCGCATCGAGCCCGACCGGCCGAAGCGCGCGGAAGGCCCGATCGACAGCATCGGCGTCGACGCCTTCTGTCGCGGCGCGGGCATCGATCCTTCGGCGCTCGGCACGGACACGCAGGCAGCGCTGTTGACGGCCGCCGGGCAGATGCTGCGTGAGATGGTGCTCGGGCTCATGGAGAACTCGAAAGCGCGCAGCGACATCAAGACGCGGCTGCGCTTGAACCAGACGCCGGGTCACGCGGCCGACAACAATCCGCTGCGCTCCGCCGCCAGCGTCGATGAAGCCGTGATGCGGTTGCTGGACCCGCACGGCAGCCGCTATCTCGCCCCGATCGAAGCGATCCGCGATGCGTTCGCCGATCTGCGCACGCATCAGAACGCGCTCGTGAGCGCGGCTCAGGCGGCGGCCGACGAATTGATGAGCCGCATCGAGCCGGGCGAACTGCAGGAGCGCTTCGACCGCGGCCTGAAGCGCGGCGCGATCTTGGGCGCCGCGAACAAGATGAAGTACTGGGACATGTACGTCGAGTTCTACCAGGCCCTGAATCAGCGCAATGAACAAGGCATGCCTGCGCTGTTCGCGGAAGAGCTCGCACGCACGTATGCGGAAAAGGCAGCGCCGAAGAAGAAGTGAAGCTCGGGCGCGAGTGCGGCCGAGCGCACGGAGTCATCGAACAAAAAGGCCCTCGTGAAGAGGGCCTTTTCGTTTGAGTGGCGGAGAGGGAGGGATTCGAACCCTCGTAGGGACGTAATGCCCTCAACCGATTTCGAATCGGTGCCGTTGTGACCGCTTCGGTACCTCTCCGTGAGGGCGCGCATTCTATACCAGCCATTCACGAAGACGCAGCCCCGATTTGCGGCTCCGCGGAAATTTTTGCGATCCGCGTGCGGCGTGACGGACGTTGCAGTGCCGCTTGCGGGCGCGGCTGAGTAGACTGTCGCCCGCCATGGCACCGACGACCCCGCTTTGAAAGCCGCCCTTGCCATCATCGCGACACTCCTCCTCGGCACGTGCTCGCAGCCGCCCAGCGTGCTGGATGAAATCCTGAGCGCGGGCGAGCTGCGCGTCGTCACGCGGAATCTGCCGAGCACGTACTACCTCGGCGCCGCCGGTCCCCAGGGGCCGGAGTTCGACCTGGCGAGCCGCTTCGCGGCCGAACTCGGCGTGAACCTGTACATCTATTCCGTGCCGAATGCCGCCGATGTCGTGCGCGAGCTCGAGTCACGGCGCGCGCACATCGCCGCCGCCGGGCTGTCGCGCGGCATGCGGCTTCCGCGCGGCAACGGCTTCGGGCCACCGTTTCAGCAGGTGCGCGAGCACCTCATCTATCGCCAGGGCGAATCGCGGCCCCGGTCGCTCGCCCACGTGCTCGACCGCCATATCGAGGTCGTCGAGAACAGCGTGCACGCGCAAACGCTCGAGCGGCTGCGCCAGCGCGAGCCCAAGCTCGCGTGGGTCGAGAATCCCGCGACGGAAACCGAGGAGCTGTTGTATCGGCTGTCGCGGCGCGAGTTCGACTACACCGTCGCGGATTCCAACGAATTCGCGATCGGGCGTGCGTTCCATCCCGAGATTCGCATCGCATTCGATCTCTCCGGCGGCAAGTCGCTCGCGTGGGCGATGGACACCCGCGACGCCAGCCTGCTCAATCGCGTGACGGCGTTTTATGCCGCGATCAAAGCCGAAGGCCGGCTCGCCGCCATCCTCGACACCTACTACGCCGGCACCGAACGATTCGATTACATTCAAGCGCGCGTCTTCATCGACGATATTCGCGAGCGGTTGCCCCAATACCGGCACTGGTTTCGCGAGGCCGCGAACGAGGTGGGCCTCGACTGGCGCCTGCTCGCGGCGATCGGCTATCAGGAGTCGCATTGGGTACCCTCAGCGACCTCGTTCACCGGCGTTCGCGGCCTGATGATGTTGACCGACGACACCGCCCGTGCGCTCGGCGTGACCGACCGGCTCGACCCGCGCCAGAGCATTTTCGGCGGCGCGCGCTACTTCGTTCGCATGCGCAACCAGCTGCCGAACCGGATTCTCGAGCCCGATCGCACCTGGATGACACTGGCCGCGTACAACGTCGGCATCGGCCACTTGGAGGACGCACGCATCCTGACGCAGATGCATGGCAAGAACCCGGATTCGTGGGATGACGTCCGCGAGCACCTGCCGCTGCTGACCCAAGCGAAATGGTATACGCGCGTGAAACGCGGCTACGCGCGCGGTTGGGAGCCGGTGCGCTTCGTCGACAACATCCGCAGCTACATCGACATCCTGGACTGGGTGGCCGCAGAAACCTCGCCACCATCGCAGCGCGAAGCGCGGATTCCGAGCTCCTGAAGCGGCCGCCGTCGCGGGCCGACGACAGCCCTGTCCAAAATTCCCCTCCCCCCTTGGCGAACCTACTCGAGGGTCATCGGTCGGAAGCTTTACTTGGCCCCAAAGCCGCACCAGACTGCGTCAGCAAATGCGCTCGCTCGCCTCTCAATTCGCAACGTTCTGCGCGACCGTGCTCCTGGTCGTCGGTGCTGGCGCGCATGCCCAGACCGAGCCGGATGACCTGCCGAACATCGGCAGCCCGGCCGAAGCGATGATCACGCTCCAGGACGAGTATCAGATCGGCCGCATGATCGTCCGTGGCCTGCGTGATCAAGATCAAATCCTCGAAGATCCCGAAGTCGCCGAATACGTGCGCGCGGTCGGCTATCGCCTGTCGAGCCAGGCGCACGACGGCGCGCAGCGCTTCAACTTCTTCATGGTGCGCGATAATTCGATCAACGCGTTCGCGCTGCCTGGCGGCTTCATCGGCGTCAACACGGGCTTGTTGCTCGAGACGCGGAACGAAAGCGAGCTGGCCGGCGTGCTGGCGCACGAAATCGCGCACGTCACGCAGCGGCACATTGCCCGCAGTATCGCGGCGCAAAGCCGCTCGAGCCTCGTTTCGACGGCCGCGATGCTCGCCGCGATCCTGATCGGCGCCGCCGCGGGCGGCGGCGATGCCGCCATGGCAGGAATGGCCGCGGCGCAAAGTCTCGCGATTCAGCAGCAGATCAGCTTCACGCGCGCAAACGAGTCCGAAGCGGACCGCGTCGGCCTGGGCATTCTCGCGCGCGCCGGCTTCGATCCCGAAGGCATGCCGGCGTTCTTCGAGACGATGAGCCGCCGCGCGGGCCTGAGCGAAGCGAACATTCCCGAAATGCTGCGCACGCACCCCGTCACGGTGAACCGTATCGCCGAAACGAAGGAGCGCGCCGAGCAGCTCGAAAGCAACCCGCAGGCAGACAGCCTCGGCTATCAACTGACGCGCGAGCGCCTGCGCGTGCTGTCGACACCGGCGGGGCAAAACCCGCTCGACTACTACAACGCGACGATCCAGAACGAGCCGGACGCAACGCCGGCGCAAATGTACGGGCGCGGGCTCGCGCTCATGATGTCGGGCAAGCCGCAGCAAGCGGCGCCGATCTTCCAGCGCTTGCGCGATGCCGATCCCACTGTACTTCAGTACCACACGGCGCTCGGCCAGGCGCAGCTGCAGGCTAAACAAGACAAGGCCGCACTCACGACGCTCGAGCGCGCGCGCGAGCTGTTCCCGCGCAACGTGGCGGTCACCGTGCGCAATGCGGAGGCGCTCATGCAAGTCGGCGAGCCGAAGAAGGCGCACGAGATCCTGCTCGATCTGTTCAACGTCGTGCCTCCGACGCCCGAGCAGGCGCGGCTGACCGCGTTGGCGGCGAACGCCGCAGGCGACGTGGCCGATTCGTACTACTACATGTCGGAATATCACGTGATGAGCGGCGATCTCTTGCTCGCCGTGAATCAACTTCAGCTCGCGCTCGCAGTGCCAAAGATCACGAGCGTCCAACGCGCCCGGTTCCAGGCACGCCTCGAGGAGATTCAGTCGGCGATGCCCCGGCGCGGTGCACGCCGTGCGGCAAACGACCGGCCCGATCGGTGAGATAGGGACGGACACTGAGCTCGGGCAAGCGAGTTGCTACAATCGCGCGCCGCTCACACAGGGAATTCTCCATCGCATGTCGATCCGAGCTTCGTTCGCGTTGCGTTGTCTGTTGCTTGCCCTCATCGCGCTGCTCGGCTCGGGCTGCGCCTCCACGCCGGGACGCACGCGCTCGGACGATCCATGGGAAGGCTTCAACCGCGGCGTCTACAAGTTCAACGACGTCGTCGACCGCACGACGCTCAAGCCGATCGCGAAGGGCTACCGGAAGATCACGCCGCAATGGATTCGTAGCGGCGTTGGCAACTTCTTCGCGAACCTCACCTACCCCGCCACGTTCATCAATCAATTCCTGCAGGGCAAGGTGAAGCTCGGGTTTCAGGACGCGGGACGCTTTCTGTTGAATTCGACGCTCGGGGTCGGCGGGCTGATCGATGTCGCGACGCCGATGGGCTTGCAAGCGAACGACGAGGATTTCGGCCAAACGCTGGCCGTGTGGGGCGTGGGCTCCGGGCCGTATCTCACGTTGCCGTTCTTCGGGCCCTCGACGCTCCGCGATGCGCCGTCACGCGCGGGGGACTATTACTTCGGCGTGCTGACGTACGTCGACATTCCCTGGGAAGCGGAATGGGCGCTGCGCGGGTTCGACGTCGTGCATTCGCGCTCCGAGTTGCTGCCGCTGGACGCGACGTTGCAGCGCACGTTCGATCCGTACGCGTTCGTGCGCGATGCCTGGCTGCAGCAACGCGAGTTCAACATCTTCGATGGCGATCCACCGCCGGAGACTTTGGAAGATCTAGGTATCGAGGAAGAGCCCGCCGAAGAAGAACCGCCCGCCGAGCCAACGACCGAGCCGGCGCCGCAACCGACGCCGTAACGCCGACGCTGTAACGGGCGGTCAGGCGGTCGCGGCGTCTGCCGCCAACGCGGCACCGCCGAACAACAAATCGTCCACTTCGCTGATGCGCGCGAGCGCGGCGATCTGATCGGGCACGTTCTCGAAGCGGATCGAGCGACCGGCTTGCTTTGCAAGGCGAACCCATTCGATCAACAGCGCAAGCCCTGCGCTATCCGCTTCCGAGACCCCCGCCAGGTCGATGTCCAGCGCGGCGACGCTCGCAAACGGCTCACGACTTTGTTTCAGCATCTCGCCCGCGGTCGTCGCATCGAGCACGCCGCTGATGCGAAAGCGTCCGCCACCCGCGCCCTCGAGCCGCGCGCGAGCCGATGACGACTTGCTCACGAAGACGCCGTCGGCTTGGCGACCGTGCCGCTCGCGACCTGCGCCTCGAGGCGCTGAATCACGGCATCGAGCCCCTTCTGCTGAATCTCCGAGGCGAAGTCCGTGCGGAACGATTTCACGTACGAGACGCCTTCGATCGTCACGTCGTAGGCCTTCCAGCCCTGCGGCGTCTTGCGCAAGGAGAAATTCACGGGGACGCGCGAGCCGTTGTCGCGCCGAACCTCGGTGCGCACGGTCGCGACGGAATCTTCGGGCTTGCCCTGGTACGGCAGGATGCGCAGACGATCCGGCGTGAATTCGAGCAGCGCCTCACCGTAGTTCTGCAGCAACGATTGATAGAACGCATCGACGAAGCGCTTCCGCTGCTCGGGCGTGGCTTCACGCCAGTATTTCGCGAGCACCAGCTGCGCCGCATAGGAGGTGTCGAAGTACGGGAGCATGTTCTTGTCGACGAGCTCGCGCACCTTCTTCGGGTCCTTTTTGTATTCGGCGCGATTCGCGTCCAGATCCCGCAGGGTGTTCTGCACGACCTTGGTCGCGAGGTCGTTCGGGCTCAGCTGCGCCGCGTCCTGCGCCAAGGCGGCACCGCCGCAGAGGACGGTCGCGAACAACAACACAAAGGTGCGGAACCGCATCACAGCGCCATTCATGGTTTGCCTTCCTCCGAGCTGGGTGCCTGATTGTCGCCTTCGGTGTCTGAACGTCGGTTAAAGCTGGCGACCAGCTGGTTGATCAGGTTTTCGAGTACGAGCGCGTCCTGCACGAACTCGATCCTGGAACCGTTCTTCAAAAACTCGTCCGAACCGCCCGCCGTAATGCCGACGTACTGGCCGCCGAGCAGCCCGGCCGTCATGATGCTGGCATCGCTGTCCAACGGAATCTTGTCGTACTGCGAGCCGATCCGCATGTCCACGACCGCCTTGTACACGCTCTGATCGAAGCGGATCGATTGCACACGGCCGATCGTCACGCCTGCCATCGAGACCGCGGCGCCCACTTTCAGCGTGCCGATGTTCTCGAACTGGGCCTGCACGGCATAACTGCCGCCGTTCGTGGAAAGTTCACGATTGGTGATCTGCGTGACCAGGAAGAACAACGCGGCGAACCCGAGCAGGACGAACAGTCCAGTCGAAACCTCCACGGCGCGATTCGAACGCATAGCGGACCTCAGAGCATCACCGCAGTGAGCATGTAGTTGAAAATCAACACGAGCACGGCGGAAATCACGACCGTGCGCGTCGTCGCGCGGCCGACGCCTTCAGCCGTCGGAAACGCGGTATAGCCTTCGTAAACGGCGACCAGGCTGCAAATGAATCCGAACACGCAGCCCTTGATGATGCCTTCCATGACATCCGACACGCCGATGGCCGCGCGCATCCGCGACCAGAACGACGCGGAATCCACACCCAGCAGCTGCACGCCGACGACTTGCACGCCATAGATGCCGATCGCGATGAAGATCACGGTGAGCAGCGGCAGCGCGATGAGACCGCCGATGAAACGCGGCACGACGACGCGCCGGATCGGATCGACCGCCATCATCTCCATCGCCGCGAGCTGGTCCGTCGCGCGCATCAGACCGATCTCCGATGCGAGCGCCGTGCCCGCGCGGCCCGCGAACAGCAGCGCGGTGACGACCGGCCCGAGCTCCTTGATCAAGGCGAGCGCCGCGGCCGTGCCGAGCGCATCCTCGGAGCCGAACCGCTGCAGCAGATCGTAGCCCTGCAAGCCGAGCACGCCGCCGACGAACAGGCCGCAGGTCATGATGATGACGAGCGACAGCGCACCGGCATTGTGGATCTGATCGACGATCAGACCCGGGCTCGCGAGCGCGCGCGGCAGCTGCGTCAACGTGCGGCCGAGAAACAACGTCACGGCACCGACCGTCACGACGAAGTTGCGCAGGTTCTCGAAAATTTCCCGCAGCAGACTCACGCCGTGCCCTCGAGCAATTGATCGTAGTAATCGCGCGCGGGGTAATGAAACGGCACGGGGCCGTCCGCGAGCCCGTTGATGAATTGATTGACGATTTCGGAGTCGTGGTCCTTCAGCTCAACGAACGTACCGGAGGCGGCCACCTTGCCGCCCGCGAGGATGTAGCTCATGTCTGCCAGAATCGCGAGTTCCTCGACATCGTGCGACACGACGAGGCTCGTGATGCCGAGCGCATAGTTCATCTGCCGCACGAGCCGGACGATCATGCCCATCGAGATCGGATCGAGGCCGGTGAACGGCTCGTCGTAGATCAGCATGTCCGGATCCGTCGCCATCGAGCGCGCGAGCGCGACACGCCGCGCCATGCCGCCCGACAACTCCGCCGGCATCAACCGAGCCGCGCCGCGCAAGCCGACGGCCTGCAGCTTCGTCAGCACGATATTGCGGATGAGCTCCTCGGGCAGCTTCGTGTGCTCGCGCAGCGGAAACGCGACGTTCTCGAACACGTCCATGTCCGTGAGCAGCGCACCGTTCTGGAACAACATGCCCATGCGCAGCCGCAGCTCGTACAGCTCGCGCGGCTTCAGCGTCGCCACGTCGATGCCATCGAACAGGATGCGCCCGCTATCGGGCTTGATCTGGCCCGTCATCAGCCGCAGCAGCGTCGTCTTGCCCGTGCCGCTCGGACCCATGATCGCCGTGATGCGTCCACGCGGAATGGCGAGCGTGAGCCCGGCGAAAATCGCGCGGCCGCCCACCGAGTAGTGAACGTCCTGAACTTCGACGAGATTGTCGGTGGCTGCCGGTCGCGCTTCGACCTTGGCAGGTGCTGAGTGAGCCATCAATGACCTCGCCCGAGGCACGCGAGCGCGCGGCACAACGCGGTGATTCGTGACTGTGCGAGTCGTGACATGGGGCTATCCATAATTGAGGCCCATTCGAATGCGCCGGCCGAGCGCTGCCCGGCCGGCGTTTCGAATCCGTTATGCCGCTTCTTGTTCGTTCTTCGAGCTATACGCGCCAGTCGCTGCGAGCCCGTTGAACTTCGCGCGGCGAGCAAACGCCTTCTGGCCTGCCGCGACATTCTCGGCCTTGCCGCCCCAGGCTTTCAGCGCTTCATCCTGCAGTGCGCGGCCATACGAGAACGTGAGCGCCCAAGGCAGCGGGCCCATCTGATTCATGAGGCTCAGGTGCTCGCTCGCTTCCGCCGCGGATTGACCACCGGACAGGAATGCGATGCCAGGGACGGCGCTCGGCACGAAGCGTTTCAGCGTGCGCACCGTCGCCTCGGCGACCTGCTGCGCGCTCGCGCGATTCGCATTCTTCTTGCCCGAGATCACCATGTTGGGCTTCAGCACGATGCCTTCGAGATAGACGCGATGGTGAGCCAACGCCGAGAACACCGACGAGAGCGTCGTGCTCGTGACTTCTTCACAACGTTCGATCGAATGCGCGCCGTCCATCAGCACTTCCGGCTCGACGATCGGCACGATATTCGCCTCTTGGCACAGTGCGGCGTAGCGCGCGAGCGCGTACGCATTCGCGTCGATCGCGAATTGCGACGGAATACCGTCGCCGATGTCGATGACCGCGCGCCACTTCGCGAAGCGCGCGCCGAGCTTGTAGTACTCGGCGAGTCGCTCGCGCAGGCCGTCGAGGCCTTCCGTGATCGTCTCGTTCGGGAAATTCGCCAGCGGCTTGGCGCCGGTGTCGACCTTGATGCCCGGCACGATGCCGAGCTTCGTCAGATGTTCGGGGAACGGCACGCCGGCTTTCGTTTTCTGGCGCAGCGTCTCGTCATAGAAGATCACGCCGCTGATGTAATCGGCGATGTTCGGCGTCGTGAACAGCAGCTCGCGATACGAGCGGCGGGCCTCTTCGGTCGATTCCAGCTTGATGCCGTCGAACCGCTTCTTGATGGTGCCGGTCGACTCGTCGGCCGCCAGAATGCCTTTACCCTTCGCGACCATCGCCCGGGCGGTGGTCTCGAGTTCGCTTCGATTCATCGTCCTCACCTCTTGAATTGCGCGGCCGCCACGGGCCTGCTGCTTGGGGGGCGCGTAGGATAACAAAAACACCTTCGTGGGCAGTCGCAGTCGGTGTGGCTTGGAGCCGACAACCGGTCAACCGGTCCGGCGAAGGCGGTGATATCCCATGCAGCCCAGATTCGGCTTGCCCGATCTGAAAATGGGACTAAACTGGTACTGTTTGTTCAGCGGGCAGGAGCTCGCATGCCGTACTCGCATGAAGCGCCAGCGGCCTCACGTTGCAACGACTCGGGCTCAACATGCTTCGCATCAGCAAATTGACAGATTACGGGACAGTCATCCTGGCCTGTCTTGCGCAGCAGCCCGCGCGTACGTTGACCGCGGCCGAAGTCGCTGAACGCACGAAGGTCGGTCTGCCGACAGTCAGCAAGCTGTTGAAAAAATTGCAACGCGCCGGCTTGGTCACCTCGACACGCGGCAGTCACGGCGGCTATCAGCTGTCCCGACCTGCCGCGGACATCACGGCGGCACGCATCCTCGATGCGCTCGAAGGCCCGTTCGCGCTCACCGAATGCAGCGGCGAGCACAGCAGCTGCGGCATCGAGGGCAGCTGCCGGGTCGGCCACACGTGGCAGCGCGTCAACGCGGCCATCCAGCGCGCTTTAAGCGACATCACGTTGGCCCAACTATCAGGAATGGAGCGCTCGACCATCACGAGCGTGCCTTTGACGCGCATCGGGCGCGCCACTCACGAGTAAACATCGCAAGCTAGCCATGGCCAGCAATCCCCAGAACGATCCCACGCTCGAAGCGCTCGTCGGTCAGAAGTATCGACACGGCTTCGTCACGGACATCGAATCCGACACGGTCCCGCCGGGATTGGACGAAGACGTCATTCGACTGATCTCGCGGAAGAAGAACGAGCCGCAATTCATGCTCGACTGGCGGCTCAAGTCCTATCGTCATTGGCTCACGATGCGCGAGCCGCACTGGGCACATCTGCGCGTCGCGCCGATCGACTACCAGGCGATCTCTTATTACTCCGCGCCGAAAGCGAAAACGGACGGACCGAAGAGCCTCTCGGAAGTCGACCCGAAGCTGCTCGAAACATACGACAAGCTCGGCATCCCGCTGCACGAGCGCGCGCGCCTCGCGGGCGTCGCGGTCGATGCGGTGTTCGACAGCGTCTCGGTCGCGACGACGTTCAAGGACCGCCTGGCGAAGGCCGGCGTGATCTTCTGCTCATTCTCGGACGCAGTGCGCGATCACCCCGCGCTCATCGAGCAATACCTCGGCACGGTCGTACCGTACACCGACAATTTCTTCGCGACGCTCAACTCGGCGGCGTTCACGGACGGCTCGTTCGTCTACGTGCCGAAGGGCGTACGGTGTCCGATGGAGCTGTCGACGTACTTCCGCATCAATGCCGCGAAGACGGGCCAATTCGAGCGCACGCTCATCATCGCGGACGAAGGCTCGCACGTGAGCTATCTGGAAGGCTGCACCGCCCCGATGCGCGATGAGAATCAGCTGCACGCCGCGGTCGTCGAGCTCGTCGCGCTCGCCGATGCGCAGATCAAGTATTCGACCGTGCAGAACTGGTACCCCGGCGATGAGCAGGGCCGCGGCGGCATCTACAACTTCGTGACGAAGCGCGGCGAATGCCGCGGCGCGAATTCCAAGATCAGCTGGACGCAGGTGGAGACCGGCTCGGCGATCACCTGGAAGTATCCGAGCTGCGTGCTCACCGGCGCGAACTCGGTCGGCGAGTTCTACTCGGTCGCCGTCACGAACAACTTCCAGCAGGCCGATACCGGCACGAAGATGATTCACATCGGGCCGAACACCCGCAGCACGATCATTTCGAAGGGCATCTCAGCCGGACACGGGCAGAACAGCTATCGCGGTCTCGTCAAGGTGCTGCCTAGTGCGACGAACGCGCGCAATTTCACGCAATGCGACTCGCTGCTCATGGGCGACAAGTGCGGCGCGCACACCTTCCCGTACATGGAAGTGCGCACGCCGACCGCGAGCGTCGAGCACGAAGCGACGACCTCGAAGATCGGCGACGATCAATTGTTCTATTGCTTGAGCCGCGGCATCTCGGAAGAGGACGCCGTCAACATGATCGTCAACGGCTTCTGTAAAGCCGTGTTCAAAGAGCTGCCGATGGAGTTCGCCGTCGAAGCACAGAATCTATTGGCCGTGAGCCTGGAAGGCTCGGTTGGCTGAGTCGAATTTGGGAGTTACGCAGTTGCTTACAGTCACCGATTTACACGTTCGCGTCGAAGACAAGCAGATCCTGAACGGTCTCGACCTCGAGGTCCGCCCCGGCGAGGTCCACGCGATCATGGGCCCGAACGGCTCCGGCAAGAGCACGCTCGTGCAAGTGATGGCGGGCCGCGAAGGCTATGAAGTCACGGGCGGCTCCGTCACGTACAACGGCAAGGATCTCCTGGCGCTGCCCGCCGAAGAGCGCGCGCGCGAAGGCGTCTTCCTCGCCTTTCAGTATCCGGTCGAAATTCCCGGCGTGAACAACGTGTATCTGCTGAAGGCCGCGCTGAACGCGATCCGCAAGCATCGCGGTGAACCGGAAGTCGACGCTTTCGAATTCCTCGCGCTCGTGCGCGAGAAGATGAAGCTCATGCAGATGGACGAGAGCTTCCTGAATCGCGGCGTCAACGAAGGCTTCTCGGGCGGCGAGAAAAAGCGCAACGAGATCTTGCAGATGGCGGTGCTCGAACCGTCGCTCGCCCTGCTCGATGAGACCGACTCGGGTCTCGACATCGACGCGCTGCGCGTCGTCGCGAACGGGGTCAACAGCCTGCGGCGAGCGGATCGCTCGATCGTGATGGTGACGCACTATCAGCGCCTGCTCGATTACATCGAGCCGGACTACGTGCACGTGCTCTCGGGCGGGCGCATTCTGAAGAGCGGCGACAAATCGCTCGCGCTCGAGCTCGAGAAGCGCGGCTACGATTGGATCAAGCAGGCGGCAGCATGACCGCGGTCGCCAAGACGCCCCTGCCCGCGTCGCTCGAACGCATTCGTCAAACGTTCGAGGCGCGCAACTATCCGCATGATGCGCTGACCGCCTGGCGGCGTGCCGCGCTCGATCGTTTCCTGGCGGCCGGCTTCCCGACGCAGCGCGACGAGCGCTGGAAGTACACGAACCTGCGCCGCCTCGAATCCCGCGCGTTCGCGCTGGCGGAGCCCACGGCGGTCGCGAGCGCGACACCCCCTGCCCTGCCCGACGCCACGCAACGCTTCGTGTTCGTCGATGGCCATTGCATGCCGAGCCTGGGCAGTCGCGGCGCGCAACCACCGGGGGTGACCGCGATCTCGCTCGGTCAATGGCTCAAGAACGATCCCGCCGCCGCCGCGGAACTGTTGGCGCAGGTCGGCATCGACGCCGACGATGCGTTCGAGAATCTCAACGCCGCCTTTTGCGAAGACGGTGTCGTCATCGACATCGCGGCGAACACGCACTGGGACGAACCGATTTACGTCGTGCATGAATGGCAGACGACTGGCCGCATGAGCCATCCGCGCATCATCGTGCGCCTCGGTGCGCACAGCCGCTGCACGCTCATCGAGCATTACGTCGGCAATGACGCCGTCGAGTCGTTCACGAACGCGGTCGTCACCGTCATTGCCGCGCCGGGCGCGTGCCTGCGTCATTACCGATTGCAGCAGGAATCCGCGCGGGCGTTTCACATCAGCAGCGTGCGCGCGCGCATCGATCGCGACGCACGCTATGCGAACCATGAGATCGCGCTCGGCGGCAGCCTCGCACGAGCCGACGTCGTCGCGTTGCTCGAAGGCCCGGGCGCGGATGCGAAATTGCGCGGCCTGTTCATGCCGGCAAACTCGCAACACCTGGATCACTACACGCGCATCGAGCACGTCGCACCGCACACGACGAGCGAAGAGGAGTATCGCGGCATCGCCGAGGGCCGCGGCCGCGGCATCTTCAACGGCAAGGTGAAGGTGCATCAGGACGCACAGAAGACCGACGCACGTCAGCTGAGCCGCAATCTATTGCTGTCGCCGACGGCGGAGATCGACACGAAGCCCGAGCTCGAGATTTACGCGAACGACGTGAAGTGCAGCCATGGCGCGACGACCGGTCAGCTCGATGCGACCTCGCTCTTCTATCTGCGGTCGCGCGGCCTCGACGCCGCCGAAGCGCGCATGCTGTTGATCCGCGCATTCGCGGAATCGATTCTGGAGACGATCGAGCCGCAGGGCTTGCGTGCCGTCCTCGAAACGCAGCTCCGGCGGCGCTTCGGGGCAGAGAAGGTGGAAGCATGAGCGCGAATCCCGCCCCCCGCACACGCCTGGACGTCGCCGCGATTCGCCGCGACTTTCCGATCCTGCATCAGACGGTCAACGGCAAGCCGCTCGTCTATCTCGACAACGCCGCATCGAGCCAACGGCCGCGCGCGGTGATCGACGCGATCTCGCGCTACTACGAGCACGATCACGCGAACGTGCATCGCGGCGTACATGCGTTGAGCCAGCGCGCGACGGACGCGTACGAAGGCGCACGCGATGTCGTGCGCGGCTTCATCAACGCGGCCGACACGAAGGAAATCATCTTCACGCGCGGCACGACGGAGGCCGTCAATCTCGTCGCGCAGAGCTTCCTGCGTCCCACGTTGCGGCCCGGCGATGAAATCCTGATTTCGGCGCTCGAACATCACGCCAACATCGTCCCATGGCAGCTGCTCTGCGAGCAGACGGGCGCGACACTCAAAGTGATCCCGATCGATCAGCGGGGCGTGGTCGATTTCGCCGCGTTCGAGCAACTGATCGGGCCGCGCACGAAACTCCTGGCGCTGGCGCACGTGTCGAATGCGCTCGGCACGATCGTGCCGGTCGCGCAGTTCATCGCCACGGCCAAGCGTCACGGCGTGCCGGTGCTGCTCGATGGCGCGCAGGCGATTCCTCATACGACGGTCGACGTGCAAGCGCTCGGCTGCGACTTCTATTGCTTCTCCGCGCACAAGATGCTCGGGCCGACCGGCCTGGGCGTGCTGTACGGCCGCCAGGCGCTGCTGGAGCGCATGCCCCCATGGCAAGGCGGCGGCGACATGATCCTGTCCGTCACGTTCGAGAAGACGACGTTCAATCAGCTGCCTTGGAAGTTCGAAGCCGGCACCCCGCACATCGCGGGCGCGATCGGCCTGGCCGCCGCCATCCGTTATCTGGACGCGATCGGCATGGAACACATTGCCGCGTACGAACACGAGCTGCTGACGTACGCGACCGAGAAACTCACGCGGCTGCCGGGTCTGCGAGTCGTCGGCACCGCGCCTGACAAGGCCGCCGTGATCTCGTTCGTGCTCGACGGGATTCATCCGCATGACATCGGCACGATCGTCGACACCGAAGGCGTCGCGATCCGCACGGGCCACCACTGCGCCATGCCGGTGATGGACTTCTTCAAGGTTCCCGCGACGGCGCGCGCGTCGTTCGCGTTCTACAACACGTTCGAGGAGGTCGACCGGCTCGTCGCCGCCCTCGAGCACACACGGCGTCTGCTCGACTGATGGACCTCAAAGACCTCTACCGCGACGTGATCGTCGATCACAATCGCAATCCGCGAAACTTCGGCAAGCTCGAGCCGGCCGACGCGCATGCGGACGGGCACAATCCGCTGTGCGGCGATCGGCTCACCGTCTACGCGAACCTCGACGGCGAGCGCATCACCGACGTGAAGTTCGACGGCAGCGGCTGCGCGATTTCCGTTGCCTCCGCCTCGCTTTTGACCGAGGCGGTGAAAGGCAAGACGCGCGCCGAGGTCCACCGACTGTTCGAAGACGTGCATACCTTGCTCACTCAGCACGACGCAGACGTCGATTTGGGCAAGCTCGGCAAGCTCGCGGCACTGTCCGGCGTGCGCGAGTTCCCGGCGCGCGTGAAGTGCGCCAGCTTGTGCTGGCACACGTTGAATGCCGCGCTCGAATCCCAGGCCGAGTCCGTGTCGACCGAATGAGCCCACTTCACTGACCCTCGCTCTCGCATCCCATGTATCGCCACGAACAAGAGCCCGTTATCTTCCAGCGCGACGTCGAAGCCGTGATGGTTCCGGCCGGCGTCCCGGTGACGCTGCGCGAAGGCAAGACCGGCTTCATCACACAAGCGCTCGGCGGCAGCTTTACCGTCTATGTCGAGGGCAATCTGTTTCGCATCGCCGGCAAGGACGCCGATGCGCTCGGCAAGGAAGCGGTCGTCGGGCCCGAGCTGCCACCGAACGCGACGGACGATGACGTACGCGAGCTCGTGTGGGAGCAGATGCGCCAGTGCTATGACCCCGAGATTCCGATCAACATCGTCGAGCTCGGGCTCGTGTACTCGTGCGAGATCACGCGTGAGCCCGGCGGCGAGCCCGGCAACGACCGGGTCGCGACGATCAAGATGACGCTCACCGCGCCCGGCTGCGGCATGGGCGAGGTGCTCGTGCAGGACGTGAAGGACAAAGTCGAGCTGGTGCCGACGATCACGCGCGCCGACGTCGAGCTGGTGTTCGATCCGCCTTGGAATCAGACGATGATGTCCGAGGCGGCTCGCCTGCAGACCGGCATGTTGTAAGCACGGACGAGGACAGCATGGCTTGGCTTCGTGTGGCTCCCGCGAGCTCCATCGCCGACGGCGACTACGCGCAGATCGAGGTCGACGCCGTGCTCGTCGCCGTGTTCAATATCCACGGCACGTTCTACGCGATCGAGGATACGTGCACGCACGATGGCGGTGAGCTGGCCGGCGGCGCGGTCGATGGCGATGTCGTCGTCTGCCCGCGTCATGGCGCGCGGTTTTGCTTGCGCACCGGCGCCGCGCTGACTCCGCCGGCGTACGAGCCTGTCCGCACGTTCGCCACACGCGTCAACGATGGCTACGTCGAAGTACAGGAACCGTGAGTCCCCGCCCATGCTGCGCCTGACCCTCGTTCGACATGCCAAGACCGAGCAAGCTCACTCTGGACAGGAAGACTGGGATCGCGTGCTCGAGCCGCGCGGCCAGCGCGATGCGCCGGAGATGGGCCGCCGGTTGAAGGATCGCGGCTTGAAACCCGACAAGATTCTGTCGAGCCCGGCCGTGCGTGCGATCACGACGGCGTCGATCCTGGCCCGCGAGCTCGGCGTGTCCGCGGCGAAGATCGTGCCCGACGAGCGCCTGTATCTCGCGAGCAGCAAGCAGCTCCTCGCGGTCGTGCAGGAGCTCGGCGGGACGGTGAAGCACTTGATGGTCGTCGGCCACAATCCCGGGCTCACCGAGTTCGCGGATGCGCTGTCGAGCGAGCGCTCGATCGACAATCTCCCCACCTGCGCGGTGTACACGATGCAGGTCGATATCGAGCAGTGGAGCGAACTCGAGTTCGCGCTCGGGGTGGACGCGGAGTTCGATTACCCGAAGAAGATCTGAACCTTTGCCGCGACGCGGTTTGGAAGGTGGGCCGGTCTCGTTTCGGGGCATTTCGTCGCCGCCCCCATCCTGTCCTTCCCCGCTCACGCGGGGAAGGGACGCTTTTACTCAGCCTCATTCCATGCGCGTGAAGGGACGCCTTTTACTCACCCAGCGCCAGCAGGCTCGCATTGCCGCCGACCGCTGCCGTATTGATCGTCAGCGTCTGCTCGGTCGCGAAGCGATGCAGGTAGAACGGGCCGCCCGCCTTCGGCCCAGTCCCTGACAGCCCACGGCCGCCGAACGGCTGCACGCCAACGACGGCGCCGATCATGTTCCGGTTCACGTAGACATTGCCCGCGTGCACGCGCGAGGCGATGTAGCGCGCGGTCGCGTCGACACGCGTATGCACGCCCAACGTCAACCCGTAGCCAGTCGAATTGATCGCATCGATCACTCGATCGAGGTGCCGCGATTGATAACGAATCACGTGCACGATCGGCCCGAACACCTCGCCATGCAATTGCGACAATGAATCGATCTCCACCGCGAGCGGCGCGAAAAACGTGCCGCGATCGTGCTCGGGGCCGAGCCGGCAGCCATGCTGCCAGCGAGCCCGCGCGCGAATCTCCCTTGCGTGCGCGAGCAGCTGATCACGCGCGACGCCATCGATCACCGGGCCGACATCCGTCGACAGCTCGATCGGATCACCGATCGTGAGCTCGTCCATGAATCCGGCCAGCAGTTCGAGCACGCGTGGCGCGATCTCCTCTTGCAGGAACAAGACACGCAACGCCGAGCAGCGCTGGCCGGCGCTGTTGAAGCCCGACTGCATGACATCCATCACGACTTGCTCCGCCAGCGCGGAGCTGTCGACGATCAGCGCGTTCTGTCCGCCGGTCTCCGCGATCAATGCGGGAATCGGACCGCCGCGATCCGCGAGCGAGCGATTGATCGCATGCGCCGTGTCCGTGGAGCCGGTGAACGCGACGCCCGCGATGCGCGGATCGGCGACGGCGCGCGCACCGACACTCGCGCCGTCGCCCGGCAGGAACTGCAGCACTTCGCCCGGCACACCAGCCTCGAGCAACAGCTGCACGGCACGACTTGCGATCAGCGGCGTCTGCTCGGCGGGCTTCGCGATCACGGCATTGCCGGCGGCGAGTGCCGCGGCAATCTGCCCCGTGAAGATCGCGAGCGGGAAATTCCACGGACTGATGCAGACGAAGACGCCGCGCCCATGCAGCCGCAGCTCGTTGCTTTCGCCGGTCGGTCCCGGCAGCCTGCGGCCACGCGCGAACTCTTCTTTCGCCCGCGAGGCGTAGTACCGCAGGAAATCCACGCCTTCGCGGACCTCGGCGATGCTGTCGATGACGGAACGGCCTGCCTCGCGAATGCAGTACGACACGAGCTCGGGCAGGTTCGCTTCGAACGCGTCCGCGGCACGCAACAGAATGTCGGCACGCTCCACTGCATTCGTGAGATTCCAGTCGGGCTGCGCCTTCGCGGCAGCCGTGATCGCGGGCTCGACGGCCGCCGGATCCGTATTCACGACGGTACCGACGATCTCGCCGCGATTGGCCGGATTGCGCATCGCATGCTCGCTGCCTGAGATCGCCTTGCCGTTGATCAGCGGCGCGGCACGCCATGGTTGCGCTGCCGCTTGCAACACGCCCCTGCGCAGGCGCTCGTACTCGGCCGGATCCGCGAGATTGACGCCGATCGAATTGAGCCGCTCCTCGCCGTACAAGTGCCGCGGCACGGGTATCCGCGGGTGTGACTTCTGCCCGAGGGCATCGACGATCTTCACCGGGTCCGCGACGATCTCTTCGATCGGGGTCGACTCGTCGACGATTCTGTTCACGAACGAAGTGTTCGCGCCGTTCTCGAGCAGGCGCCGCACGAGATACGGCAACAAGTCCTCGTGCGAGCCGACGGGCGCATAGATGCGGCATGGCACACCTGCATCGCCGACGATCTGCTCGTACAGCTCCTCGCCCATGCCATGAAGCCGCTGGAACTCGAAGTCGCGGCGGGACTCGGCAGTGAGCTCGAGAATCGTCGCGACCGTCTGTGCGTTGTGTGTAGCGAACTGCGGATAGATCGTCGGGCCGGCGGCGATCAGTTCGCGCGCGCAGGCGATGTACGAGACATCCGTGTTCACCTTGCGCGTGAACACGGGGTAGCCGGCCAGTCCGCGCTCTTGCGCCCGCTTCACTTCACTGTCCCAGTACGCCCCTTTGACGAGGCGCACGTTCAGGCGCGCGACATTGCGGCCGGCCAGCTTCGTGAGCCAGCGTATGACGTCGAGCGCCCGCTTTTGATAAGCCTGCACGGCGAGGCCGAATCCATCCCAGCCCGCGAGCTCGGGTGCGTTCGCGACGCGCTCGAGCAGCTCCAATGACAGCGTAAGCCGCTCCGCCTCCTCCGCGTCGACCGTCAACGGGATGTTGCCCGCCCGCGCCGCGACCGCGAGCTCGAGCAGCTTCGGCGTCAGCTCGGCCAGCACGCGCTCGCGCTGCGCGAACTCATAGCGCGGAAACAGCGCGGACAATTTCACCGAAATGCTGGGCGCGGCGTGAATCGGCGTGCCGGCCGCGACCGACTTCGCCACGGCCGCGATCGCGGCGTGATAGGCCGCGAGGTAGCGATCCGCGTCGGGCATCGTGAGCGCGGACTCGCCGAGCATGTCGAACGAATGGCGGTAACGGTGATGCTCGGCGGACTCCGCGCGCTCGAGCGCCTCCTGGATCGTGCGGCCCATGACGAATTGATGGCCCATGATGCGCATCGCATGACGAAAGGCCGTGCGCATCACCGGCTCGCCGAGCCGTCCGGCAATGCGCGCGACGAAGCCGCGCGCATCCTCGAGCTCGCCCGGCGGCGGGCGTACGATTCGACCAGTGAGCATGAGCCCCCAGGTCGACGCATTCACGAACAGCGACTGCCCTTCGGTGAGATGGGCAGCCCAATTGCCCGACGCGATTTTGTCGGCGATCAGGCGATCCGCCGTCTCGTCGTCCGGGATGCGCAGCAGCGCTTCCGCAAGGCACATGAGAATGACGCCTTCCTGCGTCGATAGATCATATTGCCGCAAGAACGCGTCGAGACCGCTTTTCGCGACGCGATGCTCGCGCACGCCCGCCACGAGCTGACGCGCGCGCGCCGCAATGCGCTCCCGCATCGGCTCGGCAAGGCGTGCGCGATTGGCAAGCTCGCCGACGAGCTGCTCCTCATCGGCGAGGTAATGACGATTGATAGCGACGGCAATCGGTCGGTCTGAGCTCATAGGCGTCGGGATGTCGCACCGAGCAGGTGTGCGCCTATTCTAGAACTGTCGCGGCCTCGCGCGTCGATCTGCCGGGATTTTCAGCTCGGCTACTTCAACTCGTATACAAGATTGAGCGTCGTCAATGTATCCAATTCGTCGAAGCCGATCGGCGGGTCGGTGTTGTAGCGCGCCGCGTAACCGACCGCGAGCGCGAGCGACTCCATGATCTTCACCTGCAGGCTGAGCTGGTTCTGCGTGAACGTATTGTTCACGCCCGATTCCACCAGGAACTTGTCGACGATCTTCGTCGTGGCCGTGAGCTGACGCTCGAAGTCGATCGCGAACTGGACGATGAGCTCTTCCTGCCGTTCACCGATGAGGAGCGTCACTTCATCGTCCGCGAATGCATCGCGAGAACGAAACACCTTGTAACCGGCACCGAGCTGCACGATGAATTTCGTGACGGGATCGTCGAAAAAGCGCCAGCCGAGACCCGCGCCGTACGTGGTCTGGTATTCGAAGCCGCTGAAGCGGTCTTCTTCGTAACGCGCGGAGCCGAAAACGAAGCCCTTCGGGTGAAACTTGTAATCGGACTGACCACGTCCCTCCCAGCGCTGCCCGGTCGCGCCGGTTTCGTCCGATTGGTACACGGCCGCGAAGCCGAGCGAATGCTTCCATTCCACGAATTCACGCGCGACATCGAATCGTACGTTGGCGGAATCAGTGTCTGTATTGCCTCGAGCCGCGACAGCGCCCGCCTCGGCTTTCGCAGTCCATTGCGCATATGCAGGCGTCACGATCACGAACCACTGCACTAGACCTGCAACAATGACGCTGCACTTTAACCATCTCCGCATTCCGACCTCCGTAAGCAAGCAAATGAAGTACGAGTGAGTATCGTATCGGGCCACGTGCTGCAATGTGTCCAGGCAGCGACATTTCTGCAGCAAATTCCGCGAGAAAATATTGAGAAACTATCGAGGCGCGCTGCGCTCTCACCCTGCGCGAGTTGCTGGAAACACGGATCGCACTTCACGCACGCCGCGCTATGGTTCGATCCACATCGAAAGAGGTACGCCGCCCGTGACCGAAAACGCTTCTCCCATGACCGTCACCGCTGGCAATTTCATGTCCGATGTCGTCGAGGCTTCGGCACATACGCTCACACTGGTGGACTTCTGGGCACCCTGGTGCGGACCGTGCAAGCAGCTGATGCCGATTCTCGATCGCCTCGCGGAGGAATACGGCGGGCGCTTCAAGCTCGCGAAAGTGAACACGGATGAACAGCACGAGCTGGCGCAGCAGGTCGGCATTCGCAGCCTGCCGACCGTCGTGCTCTTCAAGGATCGCACCGCCGTCGACCATTTCACCGGCGTCGTTCCGGAAGCGAAGATTCGCGAGCTCCTGGACAAGTATCTGCCGAAGCAGAGCGACGGACCTGCGGCGCGCGCACAAGCGCTCAAAGCAGCGGGCGATTTCGCGAGCGCGCGTGAGCTCCTCGAAACGCAGCTGAAGCGCGATCCGACGAACATCGCGCTGCAAGCAGAAGTCGCGGAGCTGCGTGCGCTCGAAGGCGATCTCGACAGCGCGCGCCGCACGCTCGAGCAGCTGCGCGCGAAGGAGCCCAACCATGCGTCCGTGAAGCGGCTCGGCGCACTGCTCGAGTTCAGCACCACCGTCGCGGCCTATCCGGACGTGCGCGCGCTGCGCCAGCGCGTCGCGGAGAATCCTCGGGATCTCGAGCTGCGTCACGCGCTCGCGGTATACCAACTGCTCGGCGGCGATGTCGAACCCGCGCTCGCCACCTGGCTCGACTTCATGCGCAATCACCGCGATTACCAGGACGATCTCGGCCGACACAGCCTCGTGCACGCGTTCGAGCTGATTGGCGAAGCCGATCCGATCGTGGGTCAGACCCGCCGCGAGATGGCGCG
>JAEYXD010000059.1 GCA_023428645.1 Pseudomonadota bacterium | reverse complement strand
CGTCGTAGGCGCCGACGAGGAGCAGCGAGACGCGATTCGCGTCGTCGATGCGCCAGGCGTATTTCGCCTGCAGGTCGCGCGCGCGGGGATAGCGCTCGAAGGTGATGTCTTCTTCCTCCGCCAGCGCCTCGTCACGGGCCTTCAGCAGCACATGCAGCGTCGATTCGCGAAACGACACGTACATCGCCTGCGAGTCGGTGAGCTCGCCTTCGAGCATTGCGCCCACGCGCAGGAAACTCAGATCGATCGTGCGCGTCCAGGGCGCCTGGCGAGGCTCACGCAGGTTGACGTCGAATACGGCGCTCGTCGCGCGACCGTAGCGTGCGCCGAAGCCGGCCGTCTTGATGCCGAAGTCGCGCAGCAGGTTCTCGTTGAAAATGCTGAAGCCGAAGGCGTGGTACAGATAGCCGGTCGGCAGGAAGTCGGTCAGGAAGTAATTGTCCTCCGGGCCCGAGCCGCGCACGGCCGGCATGCCGCCGACTTCATCGGTCGGCAAGACGCCCGGAAGCGCAAACACGCTCTGCAGCGGGTCGCCGAAGGAGCCTGGCACGTCGAGCAGCTTTTTCGTCTGTGCCGTCGGCTCGGATGGCGGGGTCTCCGCGATGCGCTCGGCGGTCACGATGACGGCCTCGAGCGAATCGCTGCGCTGCTGCGTTTCCGCGGTCCATCCGCTCGACGCATGCATCGAGGCGGAAAGGAATGCGATGCCCGCCCATGCGCGCGCTCGCTTGCTGTCGTCTCGCATATTGACTCTTGTCATCGTCACGTCCGCCGATCTTAACCGCCTTTCCACGTTCGGCGGCGCCGTATGTCGCGCGCGACTGTCGTATCCACGGCTCGTTGTGGTAGAGATGCGCACCGAGACGCGAAGTTTCGCGACTCGCGTTCGATTCGGCACAGCAAGTCTCATTGGCGTGGCACAAGTATGAATGAGCGACCCTCATCAGCCCCGAAGCCCGAGACCGAAGTTGCGCTCGACTTCAATGACACCCAGGCGCTGCGGGCACTGACCGCCGAGGGCCAGCTGCCTTCGCTGCTGATCTTGAGCACCGATGCGCAGCTCATCGACGTCGCACGCAAAGCCGCGCCGACCGGCATGGCGATCGCCGATGCGGCCGACATCGATGAAATCTCGGCTCGCTTGCCCACGTTCGATCCCGGCATCCTCCTCATCGACACGGCCGGCGTGCGCGACGTCGCTCTCATGCTGCCGCGGCTTACCCAGCACTTTCCCGACATCGTCGTGATCGTCGTCGGCCACAAGGAGGACAGCGGGACTTTGTTCCGGCTGACCGCGGAAGGCCGTGTGTTTCGCTTCCTGTTGAAGCCGCTGTCGCATGGTCAAGCGCGCTTGGCGCTGAAGGCAGCGGCGACACAGCACATTACGTCCGCGGGCGTGCGTCGTTCCGTGCCAGCGCCGTTGCCGCGGCCGCGCACACACGTCATCGCCTACGGCGCGCTCGCGGTGGCGGCCGTCATGGCGCTCGGCGGTGTGTGGTACGCGATCGACCGTTTCTCGGTCGAGCCGGCGGCGCCCGTCGCCCAGGATTCGACGGCGCCGAACATCGAGCCGCGCGCCGTGCCCGAGCGGGTCGATCCCGTCGTCGCCGAGCTCGCATTGGGCGAGGAGGCGTTTGCGGCGGGCCACTACCTGGAGCCGCGCGGCGAAAGTGCGCTCGACGCGTTTCGCAATGCGATCGCCTTGGACCCGACGAACGAGGCCGCGCGGCTCGGCGTGCGGCGCGTGGCGGACAAGGTACTCGAGCGCGCGGAGGCGGCGCTCACCGCCGAGAACCTGGAGGAGGCCATGCGCTCGATCGAAACCGCGCGCGACATCGATCCCACGCATTCGCGGCTCGCCTTCCTCGACGTGCAGGTCGCGCGCGAGCGGGAGCGGCTGCGCCTGACGCAGGAGCGCGGCGTGGACGAGCGCATCCGCGCGCTGCTCGCCACGGCGGAAGAACACATGCGCAGCGGACGTTTGCTCGAGCCCGCGGCGGGCAATGCGCGTCGCACGTTACTGAATGCGCGCCGGATCGATCCCACGGACCCCGCCGTCGCGCGCGGCATGCGGGAGTTCACCGCGCGGTTGACGGAGGAGGCGAGCGCGGCATTGCGCGCGGGCAGTCTCGAGCAGGCCGAGACGTTCGTCAGCGCCGCGCGCGAGCTGGGTTCGGCCGGCGCCGCGCTCGCGGATATCGAGCGGCAACTACTGCAAGCGCAGCGCGCGGCACGTGCGCCGATGCCCGAAGCGCTCGCGCCGGCGCCCGCGACGCCACCGGCCTCGGCTCGCGAGCTGGTTGCGGTGGCTGCGGCACCGGTGCCCGAAACCACGTCGGCGCCCGCCGGCGAGCCGGGCGAGCCGGTCGAAGCGCTCGGCATTCCGCGCACGCGTGAAGTGCCCGCGAAGTATCCGCGCGAGGCCTTGTTGTCGCGCGTCGAGGGTTACGTGGATCTCGAATTCACGATCTCCCCGCAGGGGATCCCCGAAGACCTCGTCGTGCGCGAGTCGAGGCCGCGGCGAGCGTTCGATCGGGCGGCGATGGATGCCGTGCGACGGTGGCGCTTTCAGCCCGTCATGCGCGACGGAGTGCCCGTCGCACAGCGCGCGAAGATGCGCATGACCTTCCAGCCCTGACGTTGCCTCAGAGCGTGCGCACGCCGCTCGCGACGATGCGGTACTCCGTGCGTGGCTGCGTGACCGTCGCGGGATCGCCGCCCGCGTCCTTTACATAGTGCTTCGTGTCTTCGAGGCTCATGACGACCTTCTCCAGCGTGCCTTCCACGAGCACGGTCTTGCCGATGATGTTGCTCGGAACGAAGAAGCCGTAATCCTTGAACGTGACGCGCACGTCGGCGCCGGAATCGGTCAACGCCATCCAGCATCCTTTGACGACGCAAACGGCTTCGACTTTCGATTTGACGAGCACATCCGCCTTCGGCTTGCTGGCGAGCTGCTGGATGGCGGCGTCGAGCGGGACGGGTGTCGCTGCCTTGATCGGCGCGCCGTACTGCTCGGCATGGGCGAGCGTTGCGGACATGCAGAGGGCCATCGTGCAAGCGAGACGAACGAGCTTCATGGCAGCGGCGACTCCAGGAGGACTGCGGGTCTCAAGCGTACTCCCGAGCCGCTCGTCGAGAAAAGCTGCATAATCGCGCGCTCTCTCTCATGACGTCTCGGTGATTCTTGTCGAAGCGCATCGTTCGCGACGAAAAGTCGCTCTATGAGGCCAAGGCCGACGCACAAAAGCTCGCTTTCGCTCCGCTGGCGTTTCATGCGGCGCTGGCATTACGCGATCTCGGCATTCTCGGCGCGCTCGCGAACAGCGGGCCCGAAGGCTTTACGGCCGAGCGGATCGCGCAGCTCACACATTTGCCACTGTATGGTGTCAAAGTGTTGCTGGAAGCCGGCATGGTGTGCGACCTCGTCGCGTTCGAAAAAGATCACTGTCGTCTGCGCAAGCTCGGTCTGCTGGTCCTGCAGGACGCGATGACGCGCGCGAACATGGATTTCACCGCGGACGTTTGTTATCGCGGCATGCCTCATCTGTCGGAGGCGGTGAAGACGGGCAAGCCTTCCGGCCTCAAGGAGCTCGGGCCCTGGTCGACGATCTACGAAGGGCTCGCGCATCTGCCGAAGCACGTTCAGCAGAGCTGGTTCGCGTTCGATCATTTCTATTCCGACGACTTGTTTCCGGCCGCGCTGCCCGTCGTCTTCGCGGACAAGCCGAAGCGGATGTTGGACATCGGCGCGAATACCGGAAAGTTCTCCTCGGCCTGCCTCAATTTCGACGCTGACGTGAACGTCACGCTGCTCGATCTGCCCGGCCAGCTCGACATGGCCCGTCGCAACATCGAAGCGATCGGGCACGGTGCGCGTGCGCATTACCACCCGATCGATTTCCTCGATCCAAAGCGCGAGTTCCCGCGCGACCAGGACGCGATCTGGATGAGCCAGTTTCTCGATTGCTTCGGCGAGGAGGAGATCGTCTCGATTCTCGAGCGGGCGCGCCGGGCGCTCGCGCCGCACGGGCGCATCTACATCGTCGACACCTATTGGGACAACCAGGAGCACGCGGCGGCGCGCTTCGTGCTCGTGATGACGACGCTGTATTTCACGTGCCTCGCGAACGGCACCAGCAAGATGTACCACTCGGAGGACATGCGCTCGTGCGTGCGGCGCGCCGGTTTGAAGATCGAGCGCGAGCACGACGATCTCACGCTGAGCCACACGATGTTCGTGTGCCGGCCGGCTTAGCGGGTCGCACTCGTCGTGAGGCGCCGATACTGGCCGAGATGCCGGATCGCGTGCTGCGGCTTGCCGAGCGCCTCGTAGAGCCGCGCGAGATTGAAGTGCCCGTCGGCGAACGTTGGATCGGCTTCGACCGCGTGTCGATACGCCTCGACGGCCTCGGCAATCCGCTCGAGATCTTCGAGCAGGACGCCGAGATTGAAATAGAGCAGCGCGTCCGGCTCGCTCACCGCGAGCGCTCGGCGGTAGACCTGCTCGGCTTCCTGCTGCTTGCCCTGTTCGTGGAGCAGGCGGCCCCAGTTGACCCACGCTGACGTATCGGACGCGTCGGCCTCGACCGCGCGCTCGTAGGCCGCGAGCGCGGCCCGCGGATCGGATTCTTCCAGCTCGGCTGCGCGCGTGAACCAATCTTCGCTTTCCTGCGGGGTAGGAGGCGCCTCGTCCTCTTCGGTGTGCTCGATGACGCGCAAGACGCCGCCTTCGAGCGAGACATCGAGCCCGAGCACGTATTGACCATCGTCCGTCTGCCAATGCGACGTACCGTCGCGCACGACGACGCGATCACCGACCGCGCAGATGCTCAGGCCGGACAGCGGCACGTCATCGGGCAGGTGTTGGCGCAGATCCTTGAGCGCGCGGGTGATGCGGCGCTTGGAGACGTTCGCCTCCAACAGCGCGCGTGCGGCGCGCAGCACGATGAGGTCTTGAAACGAGAAGCGATACTCGCGGCGGGCGCCGCGCGCGGGCGTCACGAAGCCAGCCTTGACGAGCCCGCGAATCGTGCTCTGCGGCAGGCGCAGGACGCGTTCCACGTCCCGCACGCTATACGTGCTCATCGAGACACTCGAGGCTTAACTGCGCTTTCCGGATTTGCGCGCGGGCTTGGCGGCGGGCTCGACGCGCTTCGCGGCTTTGCGGGGGCCGAGCTGCGACACCGTGGCCTTGGCCTTCTGCGATTTTTCCAGGCTGGCGCGCAGCGCCTCCATGAGGTCGATGACCTTGCCTTCGCCGGCCTCGGTCGGCGTCTCGGCGATCGAGATCTCCTGGCCTTCGACCTTCTTCTGGATCTCCGCCTCGATGCGGCCCTTCACTTCGTCGACATAAGTGGATGCGTCGAATTTCTCCGACGCCTGCTGTTCGATCAGCTGCTTGGCGAGATTGAGCTCGGCGGCCTTCACGTCCTGCTGCGGCACGTCGATCTCCTCCGAGGAGCGCACCTCGGCCGCGAAATGCAGCTGTTGCATCATCATCACGTTGCCGACCGGGCGCAGCATCACGATGTTCGCCTGGCCGCGCGACGCCCAGCGCGCGATCGCGCAGCGCTTCGTCTCACGCAGCGCCTGCGTCAGCAGGGCGTAGGGTTTTGCGGCGCCCTTGTCGGGCGCGAGGTAGTAGCTCTTGTCGTAGTAGACGGGATCGACGGAGTCGATCGACACGAATTCGGAGATCTCGACGGCATGACTGCCGACTTCTTCCAGGGCCTTGATCTCCTCCGGCGTGAACTGGACGTACTGGTCCTTCGCGAACTCGTAGCCCTTGATCATCTGGTCGCGCTCGACCGGCACTTCTTCCTTGATGCAGATGTACTGCTGCTTGAGGCGCGAGCCGCAGTTCTTGTGCAAGAGGTTGAAGGAGATGGAGCCGGACGATTGCGTTGCGGTGTAGAGCTTGACCGGAATCGAGATCAGCCCGAACGATATCGTCAAGGAACCCATGGAGCGCGCGGCCATAAAGAGCTACCTGAAGTAATTTATGAAGTTGTGGCGCCGGAGAAATTACTAAGCAATTCAGTAAGGTTCTGCTTGGAAGTTAATGCATCATGCCACCGGTCGCCCGATCTTTCCAAGCGGGCCAGCACATTACGCATGGTGAACTGCATCGGTTCGGCGGCTTCCAGTTCTTCCCAGGTGAGGGGCATCGACACCGGCGCGCCGGGCACTCCGCGCGGCGAGTAGGCCGAATTCAGCGTCTTGCCCCGGACGTTCATGTTGTAGTCCATGAAGATCTTCCCGGTGCGTTTCACCACGGCCCATTCCATTGTGATGTCACGCGGGTGCTGACCCATTAGGTGGCGTCCGACCAGTTCACAGATGTAGCGAACCTCGGTGAACGTGAACGTCCTGCAGATCGGGACGAAGACATGCAAGCCGGTCTTGCCGGAGGTTTTCACGATCGAGGTCAGGCCCATTTCCTTGAGCAGCGCGTGCAGCCAGAACGCGACCTTCTTGCCGACGGTGAATGCCTTCTTGTTGTATTCGGGCTCGGCGCCCTTGGGCTCCTTACCCGAATAGATGTACGGGTCGATGTCGAAGACGAGGTAGTCGGGGTAGTTCGCGACGGAGGCCTCGAGCGTCTCGATCGACGTATCGAAGTCGACGCCGTGGGACAGCGCGTCGTCGCCCGTCGTGACCCGCGAATGCCACACGTGGAACTCGAGCGTGCCGACTTGTCCGAGCCACAACAGCGTCGGCAGGTTGTTCGCCAGAATGTAGCCGTGCTTTTCATCCTTGTGCTCGGAGAACACGTCGACCGTCGTGACGAACGGCGGCAGCGTCTGCTCCCAGTGCTTCTGGAAGAAGCGCTCGCCATGAATGCCCGCGGGCATGCGGATCATCGTCAAGGGCCGATCGCGCAAGTGCGTGAGCATGTGCGGCGACACCGCGGCGAGATAGCGGAGCAGGTCGCGCTTCGTGATCGGCGCGAGTTTCGCGCGCGCGTCGGCCGGCCAGTATTCGCGGTCGAGATTCGTGAGCTTGATGCGCGCATCGCCGAGCGTGAGCGTGAGCTGATTCGCCTTGCCCGCGAGCTGCTGCAGCACCGACTCGATCTCGTTCGCGGGCGTCTGCGCCGCCGGGGTCGGCGCTCGCGGCATTCGCGCATCCGCGTGCTGCGCGGCCGTTGCGCGCGTGGTTCCCGCGGAGGCCGGCGTCGCGCGCGACGTGCCGGCCGCGCGGGTGTCCGCGGGCGTCTTGTCGTCACGCAAGCGGACGAAAACGGGCGCGCGCAACATGCCGGCCTCGGTGCGATTCTGGAACGTCACCTCCGCGACCAGCTTCGGTTCGAGCCATGTCGTCGGGCGATGCAGGTCCGGCTTCGTCATGAACGGATGCGTCTTGCGCGTGAGCTCGCGCACTTGCGGCGCAAGAGCGTCGAGCGTCGCGCCGTCGAGTCCGGAGCCGACATGACCGACATAGCGCAGCTTCTTGCCCTCCGGGACGCCGAGCAGCAGGGCGCCCAACGATTCGCGCGAGCCCTTGCCTTGCGTGTAGCCGCCGACGACGAAGTCCTCCGTGTGCGTTGCCTTGATCTTGAGCCACGTCGCGGCGCGCTTGCCGGGCAAGTACGGGCTGTCCTTGCGCTTCGCCATGATGCCCTCGAAACCGAGCCCGAGCGCCGCCTCGTACAGCGCTTCCGCATCGTCGGCGACGTGGGTGAGTTGCAGCCGCGCGGTCGGCCAGAGGGCTTGCGCGAGATAGCGGCGGCGCTCGCTGTATGGACGGGCGCGCAGATTCATGCCGCACAGGTGCAGCAGATCGAAGCACACGTACGCGACGCGTGATTCACACTCCGCCGCTGCGATCTCCTTTGCTGACTTCAGCTGCGCGCGCTTCTGGAGCGCGCCGAACGACGGCTTGCCGTCCGCGCCATACGCGACGATCTCGCCGTCGAGCACGAACGATTCGAGGCCCTGCTGTTCGAGATCGGCAATGACATCGGGATAGGGCGTGCTGATGTCGAGGCCGCCCCGAGAGATCAGTCGCGCCTTGCCGTTCTGTACGAAGGCGAGCGCGCGATAGCCGTCGAGCTTCGGCTCGTACATCCAGTTCGGCTCGGTCCGAGCACGGTCCGCCGAGTCGGCGAACATCGGCGCGAGGTCTCCCGGGAAGGACTCGCGCGGGCCGTTCGGTGTCAGTCTTGCGGCTTTGAGCCGCTCGAGCGGCGTCGCGGTCTCGAGCTCATCGACCGCGAAGCCGGTCAACACCGAGCGGCTGCGCGCGAGCACATCGTCGGCCGCCGTGGCGTAGCGGTCCTTGTGCTTGATCAACAGCCATTGTTTGTCGCCCGAGGTCTTCACGAGCGCGAACGAGCCTTTCAGCTTCTCGCCGCGCAGGCAAAAGCTCACCTTGCCTTGCGCGAGCTCCGCGCGCAGGCGCGCCTGCGCCTGCACCCGATCCTCGAAGGAATAGCGCTGTCCTTCATCGGGGGAATAGATGCCGCAATCCCAGACGATCACGTTGCCGGCACCGTATTGCCGCGGCGGGATGACGCCCTCGAACGAGCCGTATTCGAACGGATGATCCTCGGTTTCGACCGCGAGCCGGCGCTCGTTTGGATCGAGCGAAGGGCCCTTCGGGACCGCCCACGATTTCAGCACGCCGTCGATCTCGAGCCGGAAGTCGTAGTGCAGGTGGCGGGCGGCGTGCTTCTGAATCACGAACATGAGCGGCCCCGCCCGCTCGTCGGGCACAGAAGGCGCCGGCTCCGGCGTGTGAGTGAATGTCCGTTTCCTGGCGTATTGATCGAGCGAACGCTTCATGGAGCCATTGCTATCGCACTCACGGGCGGCGAGTCAAAGTCGCGCCGCCAGGTCAGAGACGGCGGGATCGTGTTGCAAGGACGCACGGGTCGGCCGTGATCCGACACGGGCCAGGCTAGACTGGCGGCCCCTTGGTCACGACGTGACGGCCATGCGTTTGCCGCTCATCGCTCTGAGTCTTCTCGCCGGCTGCGGCGCCTCGCAGGCGCAGGTCGCCCTGTCGCCCGCGACCGAGTTCGCCGCCGTCGGCATCGTCGACGTGGCCGCGCTCGTTCCGAGCGCCGTGCTCGACATTCGCTACGCCGGGACGAATAACTTCGTCGGCGCCCGCGTGCAGGGCTACGAGGCGCCGAAGTGCTATCTGCACGAGGTGGCGGCCGCAGCCCTGCGCGAGGCCGCGCGTGAGCTGCTCGCGGACGGCCTGCGGCTCAAGATCTTCGATTGCTATCGACCGGTGCGCGCAGTGAAGCATTTCGTGCGCTGGGCGGAGGACACGCGGGATCGAAAGACTCAGGCGGCGTTCTATCCGAGCCTCGATAAGTCGCAGCTGCTCGGCGAATACATCGCGCCCGTCTCGGGCCATAGCCGCGCGGCGACGATCGATCTCACGCTTGCGATGTGCGACACGGCTGGCTGTCAGGAACTGGACATGGGCACGCCGTTCGATTTTTTCGACGCACGGGCGCACACGGATTTTCCAGATGTCACGCCTGCGCAGCGCCGCAATCGCGACCGGCTGCGGGCCGCGATGACACGGGCGGGCTTCGAGAACTACGCGGCTGAATGGTGGCACTACACCTTCAAGCCGGAGCCGACGCCGACGCTGCAGTACGACATCGTGGTGAAGTAGCGCCGTCAGCCGCCGGACGCGAGCAGCTTCTGAATCTCCAGGGCGAGCCGATACGGTTCGGGTTCGTTGCGATTCGTGAGCACGACGACGGTCATGCGTTGCCGCGGCCAGCGCACGATCACGTTGCGAAAGCCGATCGTCTCGCCCGAATGCCAGACCGTCTCGCCGGTGACGCGCCAGCCGAAGCCGTAGTCGACGGTTGGATCGTCCGTCGGTGTCGCTGGCGTGAATGCGGCGTCGAGCGAGGCGCGCGTCAGCAAGCGCTCGTCGTACAACGCGGCATCCCATTTCGCGAGATCGTCGAGCGATGAGTACACGCCGCCATCGCCCAGCACCGCGCTCGTCTGGCTCTGGTCGGTGCGCTGCCAGCCTTGGGCATTCGCGCTGTAGCCGAACGCGCGGTGCGCGATCTCGGAGATGCCGTGCTCGTACGCGACGGTGTTCGCCATGCCGAGCGGCGCGAAGATGCGTTGCTGCAGGAATTGCGCGAAGGAGTGGCCCGAGGCCTTGCCGACGATCAACGCGAGCAGGGCATAGCCGCTGTTGCTGTAGCGATAGGCCGCGCCAGGCGCGAAATACAACCGCGCTTCGCCTTCGAGCAGCGTCAGCACGTCGGCGTCGTGCAGCTGCTCCGTCATCGAGGCCGGGATCACGTCCTCGTAGTCGATGAGGCCGGACGTGTGCGTGAGCAGATGCCGGATCGTGACGCCGTCGGCCTCCGTCGGCAGCGATGGCAGCCACGTGCGGACGCGGTCGTCCAAGGTGAGCTTGCCGTCCTCGACCAGCAGCAGGATGGCCGCGGCCGTGAACTGCTTCGTCACGGACGCGAGCCGGAAGTTCGTCGCGGGCGTGACCGGCACCGCGCGCTCCAGATCGGCACGGCCGTAGCCCTTGCGGACGAGCGGCTGACCGTCCTTCAGCACGAGCACGGCAGCGCCGGGGCCATCGCCGGCATAGGCCGCCATCATGCGATCGATGTCTTGCGTCATGGAACGTTCCGGGCTGGAGCAGGCGGACACGAGGAGCAGCAGCGCGACGGACGCGGCTCGCGCCGCGATCACGGGCAATCTCCGACGCGCGTGAACGCGAGGTCCTCGTAGTCGAAGCTGAAATCCGCCTGCGGATCGACTTTAGAGAGCGTGAGCGCGGGTGTCGTGGAATGGAAATGCAGCCATGCTTCGGCATCGACGCTCGCATCCGTCCAATCGACGAGCAGGCGATCGCCGACCTGCATCAGCGTACCGCGCAACCGGGGCGATTTCGCGGCCTCGAACTGCACCTGCCCGGACGCGGCACAGAGCGAGATCCGACCGAACCAGGGATCCTCGTACACGCCGGCGCGATCGGAGAACGTGTCGGCGCGCACGGGCGCGCGCGCGGACGTATCCGGCGCCTTCGATTGCGGCGGCTCCGCCGCCGCTTCGGCGTCGAGCTCCGCGACATAGTCGGCGGCCTTGCGAGTATCGTCCGGCGCGGTGAAGCGCTTGACGAGCAGCTGATTCAGTACCGTACGCGCCTGACCCGCCTCGCCATTGATCATGAACACGAAACCGACGTTCTTCTCGGGCAGCAGCGTGACGGCCGAGTACATGCCCGAGAGCGTGCCGGTATGCGCCACGCGCAGCACGCCGTCGACGTCGGAGAGCCGCCAGCCGTAGCCGTAGGCGTTGAAACGGCTACCGTCCCAGCGGCGCTGGCGGTCGGACAACGGCATCGGCATGTGCGCGCTCCACAGCTCCCTGCGTCGCGCGGGCGTGAGCCAGGGTTTGCCGTCGCTCGCGCGCATGTCCGTGTCGAGCCACATGCGGATCCACGTGAGCATGTCGTTCAAGCTGCAGCGGATGCCGCCCGCGGCCATGGACGTCGTCGTCGGGACGATCGCGGCATCGCCGCGGATGACGATGTTGCGATCGCCGTCGCGCGCGTGCGGCTGTGTGACGTTGCCGATGTCGGCGAGGCGGAACTCGCCGCTTTGGCAGCGTGCCATGCCGAGCGGCTCGAACAATTCGCGCCGGACCAGGGCTTCGTACGGCGCGCCACCGGCCGCGGCCGCGACTTCGCCGGCGACGACGTAGAGCAGATTGTCGTAGGCGTATTCGGAGCGAAAGCTCTTCTCGGGCTTCAGGTGGGCGAAGCCCGCGATGATGTCGGCGCGCGTGTAGGCGTTCGGTTCGGGCCAGAGCATCAAGTCACCCGCGCCTTCGCGCAGGCCGCTGTTGTGAATCAGCAGGTCGCGTACGCGCAGCTCGCGCGTGATCCAGGGGTCGCTCATTTTCAGCTGCGGCAGGAAGTTCACGACGGGATCGTCCCAGCGCAACTTGCCTTGATCGACGAGCCGAGCGAGCAGGGCGGTCGTCATCGCCTTGGTGTTCGAAGCGATCTTGAAGAGCGAGTCGGCGTCGATGCGCTCGCCGGAACCGACGCTCGTCTCGCCGGCCGTGCGGCGATAGATCACCTCGCCGTCCTTGACGATGCCGAGCGCGAGGCCGGGCAACTGATAGTGGGTGAAGACGTCGTCGAAGATGGCGTCGAACGAGTGCGCGGACGCGCCAGGTGTCGTCGGCGGCGAGCAGGACGCGAGTGCCGAGGCTACCGCGAGCAGGGTGGTGCTGATGAGAAGGCGGTGCAATCGCATGGCTGATCTGACGGCGAGGATCGATGGACGATCCTCGCCTCTGTTGGCATCAGAAGTCCAGATTGAACGTCAGAGTCGCATAGCGCGGCGTCTGGTAGCCATCGCCCAAGCGGTAATACTCGTTGGGGACACCCAGATTCGGCTCCAGTCGGTCGACGACCTGCGTTGGGCGCTGTTGATCGAGCAAGTTGTAGACCGATAGCCTCACCATCAGATCGGCGACTGAAAATGAATGACGGAAGGTCACGTTGGCTCCCAGGTCGTACAGCCACGGCGTGCGTCCTTCCTTGCCCCGTCCGCGTAGCTCATACACGCGCTCGGACGCCACGTCGGAGAGGCAGTTCTGTGTGCAGATGAAGAAGCTCCAGTAGTCGTTGGCATCGAACGGGTTGCCGGAGCCGATCGCGCTGATCGGCCGGCCCGACTGCACGCTGAGCGTCGCGCCGAATTCCCAGTTGTCCGCGAGCGCATAGGCGCCACGCAACTTGAACGAATGCCGGCGATCGTTTGGCAGGTAACCATACGCGCCATAGTTGACGAACGGATCATCGAACTGCTCCGTCCGCCCCGTATCGGCGAAATTGCTGTCCGAGTTCACTGGCCCTTCGGCATTTCCCTTCGCGAACGACAACGTATACGAGGCATTCATCGACCAGATTCGGTCCCAGGCCCGATCGATCATCAATTCGATCGCCTTATAGTCACGCTTCGGCTTGGCGTAGCCCATTTCCCCGACGTAGTTTCCATCGTCGTCGTACAGTGCCCAGCCAGCACGAGAGGTGTCGATCGTGACGTATGCGTCGTTTTGACCATCGCAGTTCGTGTCTGTGAAAAGCGTGATCGGACGGCCTGGATTGCCCATGACCGATCCGGCGCTGACGGGCTCGCCACCGCAAAGGATGCCCGTCGAGGAGATCGTCAAGTCGTCGATCGCATTGTGAAGCTTGCGATAGATGCCGCGCACACCCCATGACCACTTGTCATCGATCATTGCCTGGAAGCCGAGAATCAGTTCGTCCTGATAGACGGGGTCCATGTCTTTGTCCACGGCGCCGCGCTGATCGCGAACCGTGCCGTCGCCGAATCGGTTATCGACGCCGCCGAGTTGTGCACCCAGGATTGGCTGCTGATACGTTTGACCGTTGTATTGGAAGGGCGTGAAGCCGTCCAAGACATAGAAGTACCGCTCGTCGAGGTTCGCGCCTGCTTGCTTGATATTGATCAGGTTGGAAACCGGCAGGAAGTACCGACCCGCGTTTCCGAACAGCTTGGTGCGATTGTCGCCCCGCATGTCCCAGGAGAAGCCCAAACGCGGCGCGATCATGTCGTCCATCTTGATGTAGCTGTCGCCGTCGGCGTTCTTGTTATCGAACGCTTCGACGCGAACGCCGCCGTTCACGATCAGATTGCCGGTCACCGCCCAGTTGTCTTCGAGGTAGTAGGCGGAGTTGATGGTTTCAAAAACGCCGGCAACTTCTTGCTGACGCGTGCGCACATAGGCCGTGACGCCGGCCGGGACGATTGCCCCGTTGACAGTTGCGCCGGGCCGGGTCGTGCTGATCTCGTAACGCAGGCGATCGCCTGGATAGTGACTGAACGAATCCGACGTGTTCGTCTCGTGGTCCAGTCCGAAGCGCAATTGGTGGTCCCCAAGTGCCCACTCGAAATCCAGACGGGCGGCTTCGCGCGTGTCCGTGCGTTTGAATACGCTCGTGCTCGTCGTGCATCCCCGTCCGATTCCCCCGGAGCGATTATCGATGATCCGACTGCAATTGATGTCGTTGAGACTGTTCTGACTCGCCTCACGCTCGTTCTCGCCGTACAGAACTTTCATCGAAAACGAGTCGGTGAGATAGGCCGTATACGTGGCCGCCCAATTCATGCCGCCGCTATCGACGAGCGAGGTGTTCTCATAAGCTTGTCTTGTGCGGGTCGGGTAGTCATAGCTGAAGATGTCGATCTCTTCTGAGTTCTCGTCGGAGAATGCCAGTATTTCGATCAAGTTCTTGTCGTTGATCTGCCAGTCGATTTTCGCACCCCAGAAGCCGTCGTCCGCTTCGCGCTTGTTGATGACGTCGGCCCTGTCGCTGGTGTTCGTCCGCTTGTAGTTGCGTGCCTCGTACAGAGCGAAGAAGAACAGCCGGTCCTTCACGATTGGCCCCGACGCATAGACGTTCACGTTCTGCCGGTCGGACTCGTCTCGCGACGCGATCAGGTAGTTGTTGCCGCTGCGATCGAAGTGGTCGTCGGCCGTCGACTGCAGAAAGCTCGGCTCCCACAGCACCTCCGTGCCGAACTGGAATTCGTTCGTACCAGACCGCGTGACGGCGTTGATGACGCCACCCGTCGTGCGGCCGAACTCGACCGAATAGCCGCCCGTCTTGACTTGGAATTCCTTGTAGAACGCGTACGGTACATTTGAATTCCCAACACGATTGTAGAAGTCCGTAACGTTCAAGCCATTGATGTACACAGTGTTCTCGGCAATCGAGGACCCGCCGAACGACACACCTCCCAAGTCCGGGTCGCCCTTGTTCAGGCCGGGCGCCAGCATTGCGACCGACAGCACGTCGCGCTCCACCGGCAAACGCAGCAGATCGTCACGTGTCACGTTCGTTGCAGATTCTGTCGAGCGCACGTCGACGGCGGTAATAATTCGCGAACTCGAGACCGTGATCTCTTCGAGCGAAGTCATCGTCATCGACACGTCCGCAGTCGTTGCTGCACCGAGCCCGATCGTGACGTCGGCCAGCTTGCCGAGCACTCTGCCGTCCTTGGTCGCCTCGACCGTGTATTTGCCGACCGGCAGAAACGGAAACCGATACTGACCATTCGCATCCGCCTTCACCGTGCGCGTGAAGCCCGTCTCCGGATTGCGCACCGTGACCTCCGCGTCGGCGAGCGGCTTGTTCGCGTTGTCCGTCAGCTTGCCGACGAGCGAACCGTCGCCGCTCGCAGCTTGCGCGGCATACGGCAACGATGCCGCCAGCGAAGCACCCATCGCGAGATAGATCGCGGTTCTCAAGAGTCGGTTTTGCATGCCCACACCCTCCAGCCAGTCTTTAGTTGTGATTACGAGTGTCGAAATACGAGTGCATCAACGAGACAGAATTTCCGCTTTGAAGTCGTAGTCCCAGGTGTCGAAGTACAGATTGCCGCCGCGCCACTCGACTTCGCCGCGCTGCATGTCGACGGTCTCGGAGCGAAAGTGCTGCTTGGCCGGATGCAGCGGCTGGCCGTAGTCGTCGTTGAAGGCGAGCCGATACGCGTCCAGCGACCCGAAATAGAAGCGCGCGACGCCGGGCTCGGCGGAACGAAGCCGGCCGAAGGTCACGTCCATCGGCACCCAGCCGTAGGGCGCGAGATACAGCCAGCCCCAGTCGTGCATGTTGTCGTAGGTGCCATCGGAGAAGATCCAGCCCGACTGCCAACGTGAAGGAATGCCGTTAAGGCGCAGCAGCGTCATCAGCAGCAGCGTTTGCTGGCCGCAATCGGCATGGCCCGCGTGCAACGCGTAGTCGCTGATGTTCGAGATCGTCGAGTACTCGCGCGCGCCCGCCCATGGAATCTGATCCACCGCATCGAACAGCTTCAGCGCGATACGCGCGGGATTCGTTTCGTTGCCGACGATGCGCTTCGAGAACTCGCGCATCGCGGGCGTGAAGACGATGTGCGGCGGACGCTCGTTCACGAACTCGCGCAACTCAGGCGTCAGCGTCGGCGGCACGACGTTGCGCTCACCGATCTCCCAGCGCTGTGCGAACGAGGTGAGCTCGTACGTGATGCTGAACTTCGTCGGCTCGCCCGCGCGCGCCTGCTTCTCCAGGTACGCGGTCCGTTGCAGCGCCGCGTCGGGGGCAATCGTCGCTCCCGTCGGTGTGCTCGCGATCAGGCGGATGTCCTCGTGTTGTCCGGGGCGCGAGCGCGGGTAGGGGATCCAGGCGCGGATCGTCTCGCCGGCCGGCACGGCATTCGCATCGACGGTGATCGATTGCGTGATGCGTACGCGGCGCGGAGCGACGCTCGGCGTGGCGCTCGTGCGACGGGCAGCAATGACTTCGAGGTGATGAACGTGCGGGCTTTCGAGCGGACTGTCATTGGGCGGCGTCGGCCGCGCGCGCCGTGCGGCGGCGGCGGTGCTGAGGCGAAAGAGATTCGCGGGCGCGCGATTGAAATAGCGTGTCTCGCCATCGATCGTCATGCGCTCGAACAGTCCGGCGGCGTCCCATGCGTCGAACTCCTCGCGCTTGAGATCGGGCACTTGTTTGCGCACTCGCTCCATCGCCTCGTCTCGCGTCAGCTTGAAGTCGAGGCGGATACGGCGCATGCGCTCACGCTGGAATTCGAGGTCGGTGCGTTGCGCGGCGGGAACGTCGTCGCGCGTCAGTGATCGAGTAATCTGTGTCTCGGCTTCACGGAATCGACCCGCATCGATCAGTTGAATGACACTCGAGGAGACGGATGCATCGGCCGCGGACAGCGAGCAACAGACAACGCAGACGAAGGCGGCGAGCGTACTGCGCCATCGTGGCGCTCTCGTTCGTGACTCCGCACTGAAAGAGCGCAAACTCGGCCGAAAAAAAGGGGTTTGGGTCGTAGACTCCACGCGGGCTCATCCAACCGTCGTGGGCAGTGTGTGTAGCACGCACTTTAGGGACGGTCAAATATTTTATTCTTGATGTTATCGAACGAAGAAGAGAATATTCCGCAAGTTCTCAGGCCGGCATCGACAACCGCGCGGCAATGCCAAAACGAGTCAACGAAACACGTTGCCATGCACCGATCGGCGGGGCCGATCGACGAACCAC
>JAEYXD010000206.1 GCA_023428645.1 Pseudomonadota bacterium | reverse complement strand
GGCGCCGTGACCGGGGGGCCGTTCTGGAATTCCTTCACGTAGATGCGTGCGTTCGCGTATTCACGCAGGCTCGCGCGCAGGCGGTCGAGCACGCGCGGCGTCTCGCGCGTGTCGTAGCTGTTCAGTCTCACGAACAGCTCGCCGTAGTTCATCTCGTTCTCCGGCGGAAACTCGTTGTAGTACACCTTCGGATTGCCGTGGCCGATGTTCGTGAAGTACGAGCGCACCTCGGGCATCGTCGCCAGCTTCTCCTCGACGAACCGCAAGGCGCGGTCGGTCTCGGCCAGGCTGCTGCCGTCAGGCGTCTGCACGGTGATGCGGAAGTGCGGCGTATCCGCTTTCGGGAACAGGCTGAAGCCGATCGCCCCGCCCACGCCGACCATGATGACGACGCAGGCGGCCAGCGAGCCGAACACGGACAGCTTCGGCTTCGCGAGCGCGCGATGCAGCAGCGGCTTGTAGAAGCGGTGGATGGCATCGTTCACCCAACGCAGCGCGCGGTTGCCTTCCGGCGCTTCGTGCTCCTTCAGCATGCGGCTGGCGAGGAAGGGGATGATCGTCAGCGCGACGAGCAGCGAAGCGCCGATCGTCGCGAGGATCGCGGTCGGCAGCACGCGGATGAACTTGCCCGCATCGCCCGACAGCATCATCAACGGCAGGAAGGCGAACGCGAGCGTCGCGGTACAGCCGACGATCGCCTGGAATATCTGCCGTGTCGCGAGCAGGGCGGCCTGGGATCGCGAATGGCCTTCGCGCATGAAGCGCGCAATGTTCTCGACGACGACGATCGAGTCGTCCACGAGCAGACCCAATGCGACGACGAATCCGGCGATCGAGATCTGATTCAGCGAGTAGTCGAGAAAGTAGAGGATCGACAGGCCGATCGCGAGCGACAGCGGAATCGAGATCATGACGACGCCCGCCGCGCGCAGGCCAAGCGGCACGAGCGTCAGCGCGACGAGCGCGATCGCGATGGCGAAGTCCGTCGAGAGGCGATTCAAGCGCGCGGCGACGTTGCGCGACTGATCGAAGCCGAGCTCGAGCGCGATGCGCTTCGGCAGTTCCGACTCGAAGCGCTGCGCTGCTTCGATGACGCGCTCGCGCACATCGAAGATGTTGTACCCGTCCTTCTGGTTGGCGGTGACGAACACGGCGCGCTTGCCGTTGTAGCGTCCGATGTAATCGTGCTGTTGCGTGTCCCAGCCGACCTCCGCGATGTCGCGCACGCGTATGGTTCGGCCGCCGACATTCGCGACGACCGTATCGCGCACTTGATCGAGACTCGCATAGCTTCCGGACGTCTGCAGGCTGAAGCTGCGGCTGCCGACGTCGATCGTGCCACCGGGCACGTTCGTGTTCTCGCTCTGCAGCGCCTGCACGATCTGAGTCGGCGCGAGATCGAGCTCGGCCATGCGCGGCAGATCGAGCGCGACCCGCAGCTCGCGGGCCGGGATCGCCCAGCTTTCCGACGTGCGAATGCCGTCGACGGCCTTGAGAACGTCCTTGAGCTCGCGCGCGCGGTCCTCGAGCTCGCGATAGGTTGCGTCCTCGGACACGAGCGCGAATTGAACGATGTTGACGAGGCCGGGATTGATCTTGCGCACCTCGATCTTTTGCAGCTCGGGCGGCAGCGCCGGCCGCAGAGCGTTGATCTCGCGCACGACCTCGTCGTATTTCTTCTCCGGGTCCGCGGACGTGTAGAACTCGGTGATGATCGTCGCGACGCTGTCGCGGCTGTGCGATTCGATCTTCTTGATATCGTCGAGCTCGCTGATGCGGTCCTCGATCGGCTTGACGATGAGCCGCTCGACGTCGAGCGGCTCGGCGCCCGGATAGATCGCGGTGATCGTGTAGACCGAGAGCGGGAAGTACGGATCTTCCTGGCGCGGGATCGAGCTCCACGATGCAAGGCCGAGCGCGACCAGCAGCGCGAACGCGACGAGCGTGAATTGATAACGCTTGATCGGAAATTCGAGGAACGTCATGGCTACTCTCGCGCTCCCTCGCCCGTCGAGAGGGGAGGCGCGGGTGTCGCGGGCGCTGCTTCGAGCCCGTACTCATGGCCGTCGCCGGGCGCTGCTGCCGCTGCGACGAGTTCCCCGTCTTCGAGATACAGCGCGCCATCCGTCACGACGCGCTCGCCGACGTTCACGCCATTCGCGATCGCGACGCGCTCGTTCGCGAGGAACGCGATTTCGACGCTGCGGCGTCGGGCGCGCTCACCTTCGAGCACGTAGACGCTCGCGCGCCGTCCTTCGCCCTCGACGATGGCGGCGATCGGCACGTAGGCGCGCGTGCCGCTCGCGGCCGCGGCCGGGACGATCGACAGCCGGGCGACGAGGCCGCTTTTCAACGGCGCGCCCGCGGGATCGAGCGTGACTTCGATGCCGAACATGCCGCTGCCGGCGGCGGCGCTCGCGATCTCCGTGACCTTGCCTCGCAGCCGTACGCCTGGATGCGCGTCGAGCGCAACTTCGGCCGCATCCCCGAGCTGCAGCTGCACGATCTCGCGATCCGCGATACCGGCTTTCACCACGAATCCGCCGCCTTGGGGGCAGGGCGCCTGAGCGTCGCGACCGCAGGAGCCCGCGGCCGCCGCGCCGAGCACGAGCACCGGGCTGCCGGCGGCGATGAGCTCGCGCTCTTCGGCCAGTCGCCGCAGCACGATACCGTCGCGAGGCGCGACGATCGCCGCGTAGCTCCGGTTGAATTGCGCGGCGTCGAGGGCGGCCTGCGCGACGGCACGCTGCGTGCGCAGATCCTCGAGCTGTTCGAGGCTGATGACCTGATCCGCGTACAGGCGCTCGCCGCGCTCGACATCGCGTTGCGCCTTCGCGTGCGACTGCCGGGCTTGTTCGACTTGCGCATCGATCTCGGTCTGTTCGATCTCCGCGAGGCGTTGCCCGCGCTTCACCTGCTCGCCTTCGCGAACGTCGAGCCGCTTGATCACGCCGCCGACCTTGAAGGACAGCCGGAACTCGTCCTTGTTCGCCAACAGCCCTGTCGTGCGGATCGTTGGCGCCGCGGGGCCCGACTCCACGAGCGCGACGCGTACCGGTGTCGCGGCGGGGCCCGGATCGGCCTCGTCAGTCGGGCCGCACCCTGCGGCGAACACGAAAGTCAGGACGATGAGAGCGATGCGACGCATGGCGGTGTCCGTCAAATGCCTGGATCGATGGGCAGATCGCCCGATGAGGTCGCGTATTCGAGCTCGGCCCGGCGGGCGAGCACGTCATAGCGCGTGAGAGTGAGGTTGATCTCGGCGCCCGTCAGCGCGCTGCGCGCGTCGATGAACTCCACTTGATTGATGGCGCCTTCGTCGCGCTTGCGGCTGGCGATACGGAAAGCGGCTGCCGCCGCGTCGTTGCGCGCGGCCGCTGTCGCGAGCGAGGCGCGCGCCGTCTGCAGACGGTCGAGTGCTTGCTGCACCTCGAGGCGAATGCGCTGCGCGATCTCTTCCTCGCGCAGCACGAGCTGGCGCTCCGCGGCGCGCGCTTCGCGCACGCGGGCCGCATCGCCGCCGCCGTCGAAGATCCGCCAGCTGAAGAGGAGCGAGGCGACGCCGAAGTTGTAGCCGTCGCCGAAACGGTAGTCCTCGCCCTGCGTGCCGGCGTCGAGTCCCAGTGCCAGCGTCGGCCAGCGTTGCTTGCGGGCGAGGCGCACCTGGGCGGCGCTCGCTTCCTTGAGCTGTTCGATGCGGTTGAGCTCCGGACGGCGATCGAGCGCGCGCGTCCACAGCAGCTCGAGCGCGTCCTCGCTCTCGCTCGTCGTCGTCGGAATCGTCGCGGCATCGATCGGCGTCGCGAGCGGCCGGTTCAGCAGGAAATTGAAGTAGCTCTGCGCCTGGCGCTCGAGATTCTCGGCCTCGCGCTGCTGCTGCTCGACGGCGAGCAATTCGGCCTGCGCGCGCAGCACCTGATCCTCGGTGATCTTGCCGTTGCCGAACAACGAGCGATTCACGCGCAGGTTTTCGCGCAGCAGCGCCTCGCTCGCGGCGACGATCGCGACCGAATCGCGCGATCGCAGCCAGTCGAGATAGGCGAGCGTGACGTCGCGTCGCAGCGTGCGGGCCAGCGCCATGCGTTGATAGTTGCTTGCATCCAGCAGCGCCCGTTGGGCGCGCACCGCGGCGGCGAGCGTCGGCGCGTACAACGGCTGGCGAATCGTGACGCGCGTGTCCTGCTCGCGCTCGCGCAGGAACGGGATTGATTCATCCGCGATCCGCGGGAAGCGCGCCGGCTGGCCTTGCGCGGCGAGCATGTCGTTCAAGGTCGAGTACACGGGATTGAGCGAGGTGCCGATCGGCAGATCGATCACCCGCCCGCCGTCGGCGCGCGAGAAGCGGGCTTGCAACGTGGCTTCGGGGAAGTAGCGCGCGCGCGCCTCGGCGAGCGAGGCGGCGGCGCGTTCGACTTCGAGCGCCTCTCCTTGCAGCGCCAGGTTGCTGCGCAAGGCCTCGGTGACGTAGCGGTCGACGACGACATCGAAGGCGGCGGGCTGCGCCTTCGTGAGCGAGCAGGCGAGCAGGCTCGCGAGCAGCGCGACGATGCGCGCGTTGCGGCGGAGGGTGAGAGTCGGTGAGCTCATGCGATCGGGTCGGTGCGAACGGAAAGGGCGGTCAGGGTTGCTTGCCTCGCAGCGAATAGGTCAGCAGGTCCATCGCCTGCTGCGTGAGCTGCGCGACGGCGATGCCGGAGCGGGCGAGGACTTCGCCTTTCGTCATCGCGACTTGAATCAAGCCGTGCGTGAAGCCCCACAGCACGCGCGCTGTCACGTCGAGATCGCCGAGATCCGTGCGGATGGAGCCGTCTTGCTGGCCGACGCGCAGCGCGTCGATGACGACCTGATGCGGCAGCTTGCCGGCCTCGAAGCACAGCATTTCCTGCGGCGTCGGTTCGGAGCCGCTCGGTGTGTGCAGCTCGAGCCGCGCGCATGCGTCGAAGTAATGGGGGAAGTCGCGGGAATAGGTGATGTAGGCGTGACCGATCGCGAGCACCTTGTCGGCGCCGGTGGGTGCATTGCGGGAGGCATCCAGGAAGCTGCGATGGAGCTGCTCCATCGCGCGCACGGCGATCGCGAAATGCAGGTCGGTCTTGTCCTTGAAGTAGACGTACACGAGCGCGCGACTGAGGCGGGCTCGGCGGGCAACGGCGTCCATCGTGACGGCATCCCAACCGATCTCGCGATATAGGTCCTCCGCGGCGGCCACGATTTCGTTGTGGCGGCGGTCCTTTTCTTCCTGGCGGCGCTCGGCGATGTAAGACATGACGGGCAAGGTAAAGCTTGTATTGACGTAGCGTCAATGGCTGGATGCTTGTCTAGTCTAGCGGGAGGAACGGCAGGTTGGATTTCGCGAGGAGGACGGGTAAGGCGGTTTCGGGGCAGAGACTGGGCCGGGCAACATTCCCGCAAGGCGACGCGGGACAGACGCACCGGTGCGCCTTTTGTTGACTGTGGGTAAGAGCAGAAGACGAGGCGCCTGCTCTGGGAGGCATCCTAACGAGCACGACAGCGCACCGCTCCCGCCGGGAGCGGCGCGGAGTTCACTGCCGCGGCAAGAGGAATCGAGTGCCCTGGTAGTTCAAGATCGCGCCATCCGCCGTGATGCGCTCGAGCGCCGCGCCTTCGCTCAACGTCTGTCCCTCGACGTACTTGCGCATGTTCACGAACACGAACCGTTCGCTCTGATTCGGCGAAAACACGTGGATGTCGAGCCGCATCTCCGGCAGGTGCGTTCCGCTCGCGACCAGACTGCCATGCGTCGGCAACATCTCATCGATCGCGGCGATCGTCGCAGAGCGTTCACGCGCCCCGAACGCGGGTTGATTCGCCAATGGCGCGACCGTCGGCGGCGTGATGGAGCGCACGACCGGCGGTCCCGCCGGAACGACGGCCGCTCCCGCAATCGAGGGACGGTAATCGTCCATGTCGTCGTCCATGCCCGCGCCCGCGGCCTCCGCCAGCGATTGCACGGCTGGGCTCGGTCGCGCCGCCCCTGTCGCCGCGCTCGAACCGCGTCCGGCTTGCGCGGCCGCACTCGGCAGCGCAGGTCCCGACACACTTCCTGCTTGCCGTGATTCAGCGGGCATCGCTGCGCTCGGCACGCGGCTCGCCGGTGTCGCCGCTGCCGCTGCCGATGTCGGCGCTTGCTGCAAAGGTACCGGTTCAGGCGCGCTGCGATCGCGCAGCAACACGACGATCAATACGCCGAGATTGACGACGAGCAACGCCGCGACCGCCACTGCCCACCACGGCCGTTCGGTGCGCGCGCGCCGCACCGGAATATCCGCGAGCGACGGCCCGGCCTGCCGCTGCCGTTCGTTCTCGCTTTTCTTCAGTGCATCGAGGATGAAGCTCATGTCCCGGCTCGTGCGTCAGCTGCCCTGCGCGATCAACAGCGGCGCGCCGGCGGGATTGTTCAAGGTATCGAGCACGATCTGTGTCTGCACCCCCGCGATGCCATCGACGTTCAGCCGGTAGCGGCGTTGAAACTCTTCGACCATGCGGGTGAGCTCCTCGTCGTAGTAATCGCTGGCGGCCGCCTCGACGGGCTTGCCTTGCAGCGAGTTCAAGCTATCGCGCAGCCAGCGCACGCTGTCTCCCTGCATCCCGGCCGATAACGCGCGCTGCGTCGGCACCTGCGGCCGCCACAACACCAGGTAATCGCCGTACCAGTAACGCGAGATCGAAGCGACCGACACTTCGGTCTCCGCGTCCGCGAACGCGAGCCGGGCGTTGCCGTCGCTCAGGCCCGACACGACCACCTGGTGCGCATTGCCGCCATCGTCGATCAGCGTGAGGATCGCGGGACGATTGAGCGTACGCAGCTGACCCCACGAGCCTTGCTGATACACACACTGCAAGCCTTGCTGCGCCGCTTGATCGCACGCCTTTCCCTTCGTGACTTGATACTCGCCGCCCCACAGCGCGAACAGTTTCTCGAACGCGCCCGCGGTGCTCGTCTCGCTCGCATGCGTGCGCAACAACTCTGCGATGTCCGGCTCTTGCGGGGGCTCGGCCGCGGCTGTCTCGACAGGGTCCGGCGCGGCGATGGTCGGTGTTGGAGCGACCGCTTGCGGTGGGGCCGCGGCGACGTGCGGCTGCTCGGCGACCGCGTCCACGCGCACCAGCTGCCAAATGCCGAGTCCGAGCACGATCACGGCGAGGACCGCCGCGACCGCCGCGAATGATTTCGCCCACGGCGGGCTGAACGAGCGACCGTACACCTCGCCCGCGGCGCTGCGGATGAGCGCGGGCGTGATGTGATGCGTCTCCTGCGTGAAGGCGCCGAGCAGCGCGCGATCACAGATGACGTTGATGATGCGGGGAATGCCGTCGCTCAGGCGGTGCACTTCGCGCAGCGCCGCCCGCGAGAACACCTCGGCATTGCAGCCCGCGACGCGCATGCGGTGGTTCACGTACGCGATAGTCTCTTCCCGGGACAGCGGCGCGAGGTGATAGCGTCCGGTGATTCGTTGCGCGAGCTGGCGCAATTCCACGCGAGCAAGCACCTCGCGCAGCTCCGGCTGGCCGATCAGGATGATCTGCAGCAGCTTCTGCGACGCCGTTTCGAGGTTCGTCAGCAGCCGCACCTGTTCGAGCGTTTCGGGCGAGAGATTCTGCGCCTCGTCCACGATCACGACGATGCGCCGCCCCTTGGCGTGCGCCTCCAGCAGGCGCCGGTTCAGAATGTCGACGAGATCCTTGATGCTGCTGGTGTCCTCGTCGCGCATGAACATCCCGAGCTCTTCGCAGATCGTCAACACGAACTGTAGCGGCGTTAACTGGGGATTGAGGACGACGGCGACGTCGGCATGGCCCGGCATGCGTTCGAGCAGCGACCGGACGATCGTCGTCTTGCCGGTGCCGACTTCGCCCGTCAGCTGTATGAAGCCGCCCGCCTCGGTGATGCCGTACAAAAGGTGCGCGAGCGCCTCCGCGTGCCGCTCGCTCATGAAGAGGTAGCGCGGATCCGGTGTGATGGCGAACGGCTTTTCGCTCAAGCCGAAAAAGCTCGTATACATAGGGCGTTAAGCTACTCGCGAGGCGCGGATCATGCCAGCCTGGGGGCGTTGAGGCCACCGGCAGCGAATGGTGAGTGCCGCGCCGAAGGTCGAGTGCGGTTGGACACGGGTGGCGCACAAGGTTCCGGCCCGCCCGAGTCTTCCAGGGTTGTGCCGATGCCTTCGTGCGTTTTCCGCATGAAGCTCGTGCCCGTAGCTGCCTTGCGACGCTCACGGGGGGCCGCTAGTCTGCCGTGCCTTCGACGGACGCTCGATCCCCGCCCAACCGGACCGCTGCCCACGATGAAAGCTCTCTCATTTCAGCAACTGACAAAGACCTACAAGAACGGCGTCCAGGCGCTCAAGGGCATCGACCTGGACGTGCAAGAGGGCGATTTCTTCGCGCTGCTCGGACCGAATGGCGCCGGCAAGACGACGGCGATCGGCATCGTGACCTCGCTCGTCAACAAGACGAGCGGCAAGGTCGAGGTCTTCGGCCACGACATCGACACCGAGCTCGCCGCCGCGAAATCCTGCATCGGGCTCGTCCCGCAAGAGATCAATTTCAATCAATTCGAGACGGTGACGACGATCCTGCTGAACCAGGCCGGGTTCTATGGGATTCCGCGCCACGTCGCGCGCAACCGACTCGAGAAATACCTGACGGCGCTGCAGCTTTGGGAAAAGCGCAATGCCGTCTCGCGCACGCTGTCCGGCGGCATGAAGCGCCGCTTGATGATCGCGCGCGCGCTGATGCACGAGCCGCGCTTGCTCATCCTCGACGAGCCGACCGCGGGCGTGGACATCGAAGTGCGGCGCTCGATGTGGACGTTCATGCGCGACATCAACAATGCCGGCACGACGATCATCCTCACGACGCACTACCTGGAGGAAGCCGAGAACCTCTGCCGGAACGTGGCGATCATCGACAAGGGGCGCATCATCGAGAACGATCGCATGAGTCGCGTGCTGCGCAAGCTCCAGACGGAAGTGTTCGTATTCAATCTGCGCAACCCGATCACCGCGGCGCCGGCGCTGCCCGGCTACGCCGTCACGATGTGCGACGACCACACGGTCGAGATCGAGGTCTCGAAGGAGCAGAACCTGAACGAGATCTTCACGCGCCTGTCCGCCGCCGGGCTCGAGGTGCTGTCGATGCGCAACAAGACGAACCGCCTCGAAGAGCTGTTCATGCGGCTCGTGGGGCCGGAAGCGGCGCAGGCCGCGAAAGCAAGCTGATTCCTCAGTCACTCAACCGTTCAGTTCGCGACACGATGAACCAATCTTCCTCCGAGCTACAGCCGAGCGCCCTGGGCGCCGCGCCGCCTGCTCCTGCGCTCGCGCGCGTCAATTTCGTCGGCTTTCAGACGATCGTCACGCGCGAATTCAATCGCATCATTCGCATCTGGGGCCAGACGATCGTGCCGCCGGCGATCACGGCGACCCTGTACTTCATCATCTTCGGCAGCCTGATCGGCGGGCGCATCGGCGACATGGGCGGGTACACGTACATTCAGTACATCGCGCCCGGCCTCATCATGATGTCGGTGATCACGAATTCGTACGGCAACGTCGTGTCGTCGTTCTTCGGCGCGAAGTTCGGGAAACACATCGAAGAGCTGCTCGTGTCGCCCCTGCCGAACTGGCTGATCGTCCTGGGCTACATGATGGGCGGCATCATGCGCGGGCTGATCGTCGGCGCGGTCGTGACGATCATCACGCTGCTGTTCACGCATCTCAAAGTGCACAGCGTCGCGGTCGTCGTATCGGCGGTGTTGTTGAGCTCGATCGTGTTCTCGCTCGCCGGCATGATCAACGCGGTATTCGCGAAGAACTTCGATCAGATTTCCTTCATCCCGACCTTCGTGCTGACGCCGCTCACGTATCTGGGCGGCGTGTTCTACACGATCAAGTTGCTGCCTGCGTGGGCGCAGGGGATCTCGCACGGCAATCCGATTCTGTACATGGTGAACGCGTTCCGGTTCGGCTTCCTCGGGGTGTCCGATGTGAACGTCGGCCTGGCGTACACGATCATGATCGGCGCGGCCATCGTGCTGTTCACTGCGTGCGTGTACTTGCTGAATCGCGGCGTGGGAACGCGGGAGTAGGGGGAGTTGCGGGAGTAGCGGGACAGCGGGCGCAGGCTTCCTTCCTCCGCAACTCGGGCGTCCCTTCCCCCGCAAAGCTGGGATAGGCGTCCCTTCCCCCCGCGAAGCGGGGGAAGGGACGCCTTACTCGGCGTCGTCGCGTTCTCGCAGCTTGGGCAGCTTCGCCGCTTGCCCATAGCTTCGGCGCGTTACGGCAGCTCCGTCGTTCCCATCAAATAGCGATCGCACTCGCGCGCCGCGCCGCGGCCTTCGTTGATCGCCCACACGATGAGGCTCTGACCGCGACGGCAGTCGCCCGCCGCGAACACGCCCGGAATGCTCGTCGTGAACTTGCCGTGCTCGGCCTTCACGTTCGTGCGCGCATCCGTCTCGAGCGCCAGATCCTTCAGCAGCATCTGCTCGGGACCCAGGAAGCCCATCGCGAGCAATACGAGCTGCGCCGGATGCGTCTTTTCCGTTCCCGGCACTTCGACGGGAATGAACTGGCCCTTGTCGTTCTTCTGCCAGCCCACCTGAACCGTCACGAGCTCCTTCACGTGGCCATTCGCATCGCCGTTGAAGCGCTTCACCGTCGTGAGATACGTGCGCGGATCGGCGCCGAATTTCGCGGCCGCTTCCTCCTGGCCGTAGTCCATCTTGTATACCTTCGGCCACTCCGGCCACGGATTGTCTTCGGCACGATCCATCGGCGGCTTCTGCATGATCTCGATCTGGGTGAGGCTCTTGCAGCCCTGACGCATCGCTGTCGCGACGCAGTCGGTGCCGGTGTCGCCGCCGCCGATCACGATCACATCCTGGTTGCGCGCATGAATCGCTGCTTTGTCCGGACTGCCGTCGAGCAGCGCCTGCGTGCTCGCGGTGAGGTAGTCCATCGCGAAGTGCACGCCCGTCAACGAGCGGCCCTCGACCGGCAGGTCGCGCGGCTGCGTCGCGCCCGTGCACAGCACGATCGCATCGAAGTCACGCAGCAGCAGCTGCGCCTCGACGTTGTCGCCGACATTCGCCTTGCAGATGAACTTCACGCCTTCCTGTTCCATCAGCTTGATGCGGCGCTCGACGACTTCGCGCTTGTCGAGCTTCATGTTGGGAATGCCGTACATCAGCAAGCCGCCGGGACGGTCGGCACGCTCCAGCACCGTCACCGAATGGCCGGCGCGATTCAGCTGCGCGGCGGCGGCGAGGCCGGCGGGACCGGAGCCGATGACCGCCACCTTCTTGTTCGTGCGCACTTTCGGCGGCTCGGGCACCACCCAGCCTTCTTCCCAACCGCGATCGATGATCGCGTTCTCGATCGTCTTGATCGTCACGGGCGGCGCATTGATGCCGAGCACGCACGAGCCTTCGCACGGCGCCGGACACACGCGGCCGGTGAACTCCGGGAAGTTGTTCGTCATGTGCAGACGGTCGAGCGCTTCGCGCCACAGCCCGCGATAGACGAGATCGTTCCACTCGGGAATGACGTTGTTCACCGGGCAGCCAGAGGCCATGCCGCTGATCAGTTTGCCCGTGTGGCAAAAGGGAACGCCGCAATCCATGCAGCGCGCGGCTTGATGCCGCAGGCGTTTGTCTTCCATGTGGTGATGGAATTCTTTCCAGTCGCGCACGCGCTCTTGCGGCGCGCGGTCGACTGGCAGCTCACGCAGGTACTCGATGAATCCGGTCGGCTTGCCCATTGCTTCAGCCTGTAGTCGTAATTTGATTTCGTGCCAGTGATCAGGCGGCCCCCTCCCTAACCCTCCCCCCCTGCGCAGGGGAGGGGATCGGAGGCGGCCTCGCGATGTCGCCAGCGAGCCTTAGTTACCGCCGACGCGCGACAAGTCGCGCGCGTTCTCTTCGAACGCGACCATGATCGCTTCGTCGCCGGTGAGGCCTTGCTCGTGCGCGCGCTTGATGCAGCCGAGCATGCGGTTGTAATCGCGCGGCATGACGCGCACGAAGCGCTTGACCAGCTGGTCCCAGTTGTCGAGCACGTATTTCGCGCGCGAGCTCTGGGTGTAGTTCATGTGCTTGTCGATCATCGCCTTCACGGCGGCGATTTCCTCGGGCTCCTCGAGCGCCGTGAAATCCACCATCTCCTTGTTGGCATTCACGATGAAGTCGCCGCGCTCGTCGAGCACGTACGCCACACCGCCCGACATGCCGGCGCCGAAGTTGCGTCCGGCGGGGCCGAGCACGATGACGCGGCCGCCGGTCATGTACTCGCAGCCGTGATCGCCGACGGCCTCGACGACCGCATGCACGCCGCTGTTGCGGACGCAGAAGCGCTCGCCGGCCATGCCGTTGAAGTACGCCTCGCCGCTCGTCGCGCCGTACAGCGCCACGTTGCCGACGATGATGTTCTCGTACGGCGTGAACGTGGAGTTCTCCGGCGCCGAGATGATGAGCTTGCCGCCCGAGAGGCCCTTGCCGACGTAGTCGTTCGCGTCGCCTTCGAGGCGCAGCGTCATGCCGCGCGGCACGAACGCGCCGAAGCTCTGGCCGGCCGAGCCCTTGAAGTTGAGCTCGACCGTGTCTTCCGGCAAGCCGGCGGCGCCGTACTTGCGCGTGATCTCGCTGCCGACGATGGTACCCACCACGCGATTCACGTTGCGGATCGGCAGCTCCGCCTTCACCTTCTCGCCGCGCTCGATCGCGGGCTTGCAGATGTCGAGCAGCTTCGTCACGTCGAGCGACTTGTCGAGGCCGTGATCCTGCTCGATCTGGCAGTAGCGGCCGACCTCGGGGCCGGCATCCGGCGAATACAGCAGATTGTTGAGATCGAGGCCCTTCGCCTTCCAGTGCGAGACCGCCTTGCGCGCTTCGAGCTTGTCGACGCGGCCGACCATCTCCTCGATCGTGCGGAAGCCGAGCTGCGCCATGATTTCACGCAGCTCCATCGCGATGAAGCGCATGAAATTGACGACGTGCTCGGGCTTGCCCGCGAAGCGCTCGCGCAGGCGCGGATCCTGCGTCGCGACGCCGGCCGGGCAGGTGTTCAAGTGACACACGCGCATCATGATGCAGCCCGTCGCGACGAGCGGCGCGGTCGCGAAACCGAACTCCTCGGCGCCGAGCAGCGCGGCGACCGCGACGTCGCGGCCGGTCTTGAGCTGACCGTCCGTCTCGACCGCGATGCGGCTGCGCAGATTGTTCATGACGAGCGTCTGATGCGTTTCCGCGAGACCGAGCTCCCACGGCAGACCGGCGTGCGTGATCGACGTCTGCGGGGATGCGCCCGTGCCGCCGTCGAAGCCGCTGATCAGCACGACGTCCGCGTGCGCCTTCGCGACGCCGGCGGCGATCGTGCCGACGCCGACTTCCGACACCAGCTTCACGCTGATGCGGGCGCGGCGGTTCGCGTTCTTGAGGTCGTGGATGAGCTCCGCGAGATCCTCGATCGAGTAGATGTCATGGTGCGGCGGCGGCGAGATCAAGCCGACGCCCGCGGTCGTGCCGCGCGTCTTCGCGACCCACGGATACACCTTCGTGCCCGGCAGCTGGCCGCCTTCGCCGGGCTTCGCGCCCTGCGCCATCTTGATCTGGATCTCGTTCGCGCTGACCAGGTATTCGCTCGTCACGCCGAAGCGGCCCGACGCAACCTGCTTGATCGCGGAGTTCCTCGAATCGCCGTTCGGCAGCGGCTTGAAGCGCTCGGGGTCCTCGCCGCCTTCGCCGGTATTGCTCTTGCCGCCGATGCGGTTCATCGCGATCGCGAGCGTCTCGTGGGCTTCCTTGCTGATCGAGCCGTACGACATCGCGCCCGTCTTGAAGCGCTTCATGATGCTCTCGATCGGCTCGACTTCCTCGAGCGGAATCGAGTCCGTGCCGTTCTTGAACTCGAGCAGGCCGCGCAGCGTGCAGAGGTTCGTCGCCTGGTCGTTCACCAGGCGCGAGTACTCCTTGAACTGCTGGAAGTTGCCGTTGCGAACGGACTTCTGCAGGCGATGGATCGATTCGGGATTGAACAGGTGGAACTCGCCATCCGAGCGCCATTGATAGTGACCGCCGACGGGCAGCGTGTGGTTGTCGACGCGGCGCTCCGGGAACGCGGCACGATGCCGCACGAGCACTTCCTGCGCGATCGCGTCCATGCCGATGCCGCCGATGCGCGACGAGGTCCAGGTGAAGTATTCGTCGATCACGTCCTGACGCAGGCCGACCGCTTCGAACACCTGCGCGCCGCGGTAGCTCTGGATCGCGGAGATGCCCATCTTCGCCATCACCTTGATGACGCCCTTCGTGCCGGCCTTCACGAAGTTCTTGCAGGCCGTCTTGTGATCGATGTTGAGCAGGCGATCGTCGCGGATCATCGCGTCGATCGTCTCGAACGCGGCGTACGGATTGATCGCGCTGACGCCGTAGCCGATCAGCAACGCGAAGTGATGCACCTCGCGCGCCTCGCCGGTCTCGAGCACGAGGCTGACGCGCGTGCGCAGGCCCTCGCGGATCAGATAGTGATGCAGGCCGGCGACGGCGAGCAGCGCCGGAATCGGCGCGAACTCGCGATTCACGCCGCGATCGGACAGCACGAGGACATTCACTTCCTCTTCTTCGATCAAGCGGCGCGCCATCAAGCGGATCTCTTCCATCGACTTGACGAGACCCTTCTCGCCGCGCGTCACGCGGAACAGCGCGGGCAGCACGCCGACCTTGAGGCCGGGCAGGTCCATGCGGCGCACTTTCGCGAACTCTTCGTTCGTGAGGATCGGCCACTTCACTTCGAGGCGGCGGCAATCGGAGGGCTGCGGATTGAGCAGATTGCCTTCCGAGCCGAGCCGCGTTTCGGCGGAGGTGATGATCTCCTCGCGAATGCAATCGATCGGCGGGTTGGTGACCTGCGCGAACAATTGCTTGAAGTAGTCGTAGAGCAGACGCGGCTTCGCCGACAGCACGGCGAGCGGCGTGTCGTTGCCCATCGAGCCCACGGCTTCGACGCCGTTCTGCGCCATCGGCGCGAGAATCAGGCGCTCGTCTTCGAACGTATAGCCGAATGCGATCTGACGCTGCACGAGCGTGTCGTGATCCGGGGCCGGCACTTCCGGCGCGGCCGGCAGGTCGTTCAGATGCACGAGGTGTTCGTTCAGCCACTGGCGATACGGACGCTCGGTCGTAACGGCGCGCTTGATTTCGTCGTCATCGACGATGCGGCCTTGCTCGGTGTCGACGAGGAACATGCGGCCGGGCTGCAAGCGGCCCTTGAGCACGACATCCTCCGGCGGCACCTCGAGCACGCCAGCCTCGGACGCCATGATCACGAGGTCGTCCTTCGTCACGTAATAGCGCGAGGGGCGCAGGCCGTTGCGATCGAGAATCGCGCCGATCTGCTTGCCGTCCGTGAAGGCGATCGACGCCGGGCCATCCCACGGCTCCATCAGCGACGAGTGGTACTGGTAGAACGCGCGGCGCGTGTCGTCCATCGTCGTGTGATTCGACCAGGGCTCGGGAATCATCATCATGACGGCGTGCGGTAGCGAGCGTCCCGCGAGCACGAGCAGCTCGAGCGTGTTGTCGAACATCGCCGAGTCCGAGCCGTTCGGATTGATGATCGGCAGGATCTTCTGGATGTCCTCGAAATTCTCGGAGGCGAACAATGCCTCGCGCGCGCGCATCCAGTTGGCGTTGCCTCGCACCGTATTGATCTCGCCGTTGTGGGCGACGTAGCGATACGGATGTGCGCGGTCCCAGCTCGGGAACGTGTTCGTGCTGAAGCGCGAATGGACGAGCGCGAGCGCGGTTTCCATCGCGGGATTCGTCAGATCCGGGAAGTACTGCGCGAGCTGCTCCGTCAGGAGCATGCCTTTATAGACGAGCGTGCGATGCGACAGGCTCGCGACGTACCACACGGCGGCGCCTTCCATGGTGGAGGCGCGGATCTCGCTGTAGGCGCGCTTGCGGATCACATACAGCACGCGCTCGAACGCGAGCTCATCGGCGAGCTCGGACGAGCGGCCGACGAACACCTGGCGCATGAACGGCTCGCTGGACTTCGCGGTCTCACCGAGCATCGTGTTGTTCGTCGGGACCGTGCGCCAGCCGAGGACGGTCTGGCCTTCCGACTGGACGATCTGCTCGAAGCGTTCCTCGATGCGGCGCCGTAGCGTCGGATTGCGCGGCAGGAAGACGATGCCGCAGCCGTACTGGCCCGGCGCAGGGAGATCGATGCGAGCCTTCTTCGCCGCTTCCTGCAGGAACTTGTGCGGCATCTGGATGAGCACACCGGCGCCGTCGCCCGTGTTCGTTTCCGCGCCGCACGCGCCGCGATGATCCAGGTTCGTCAGGATCTGCAGCCCGTTCTGTAAAATTTTGTGCGATTTGCGGCCTTTGATGTCCACCACGAAGCCGACGCCGCATGCGTCGTGCTCGAACGCCGGGTCGTAGAGACCCTGTTTCGGCGGATAGCCCGTCACCTGGGGGCGCCGACCGTCGTTGTTGCTGGTGTTCATATGCTTCTACCGCGTTGCAATCGCCTGATCGAATTCGTCGCGGGCAGGCGATCGGGACCGAGGGCATTGCCCGTGTCCGCAAGTGCGCGCTGCCTGCTGGCAAAGTGGGCCGGGCCCGTTCGTTCGGGTCGGCCTGTCACCCCGTTGCGCGCGCACCCCTTCCCGATGGATGCACGTCGCGACTCGATGTGACTTCGGAATCCTTGGTCGGATGCTGCTTCGTGAGGCTCGAGACGAGGTGCCGTCAGTTCCTAAGTCACTGATTCGGCAAGGTCATTCGCGCAGTAGGTGGTCGCGCGCGCGGTCTTCCCTACCTGCGACGCCACCAACCCGTTGAATACAACCCGATGGATTGAAGGCCATATTACAGAGGAGAGGGGGCTCGTCAATGCGGTGCAAGAGGCCGGCCCGCGAGGAGGTTTCGCATCAGCCGCCGTTTCGGCCGCCCCATTTCGCGTGCGCCACCTTCCATTCGCCGTCCTCCCGGACGAAGGTCAGGTCGAAGTCCCGGACCTCGGCGGCCAGGTTCCAGGCGTTGGTTTGCGCCGCTTCGCGGCTGACCACGCCGACGGTCACCTTCGCGCGGGCTTCCTCCGGGGTGGGGAATTCGAGCGTTTCGATCCGGCTGAGCAAGTGCAGCGATTGATTCGCGATGAAGTAGCCGCGCACGTAGCGGGATAGCGCCGGGCCGTCGCGGCCGTAGACATCGCGAAACTGGCTCGAGACGTGGTCCATCACGCCGCCGACGTCGCGAGCCTCGGCCGCCGCTTCGATGGCCGCGAGCGTGGCGCGTACTTGCGCTTCGGGGGTTTCGGGATCGCCGCAGCCGGCGAGGCAGGCGAGCAGCAGCGTGCAGAGCGCTGTACGGATACGTGTGCAGAAGCCGGGTGGATGGAGGCGCATGGGTTCGAGATCGCTGGCGGCGTATGGCACTTATTCTCGCCGGCCTCTCAATCGAACAGAACGGCGCGCGTAGGCTGTCGAGCAATCACTCATTGGAGGTTGCCATGATCGCAGTACGCAAAGCCGAGGACCGGGGTCGCAGTCGCATCAGCTGGCTCGACAGCTATCACACGTTCAGCTTCTCGGATTATCACGATCCGCGGCACATGGGTTTTCGCTCGCTGCGCGTGATCAACGACGACACGGTTGCGCCGGCGGGCGGCTTCGGCACGCATGGCCACCGTGACATGGAAATCATCACGTACGTGCTCGAAGGCGCGCTCGTGCACAGCGACAGCCTCGGCACGGGCTCGGTCATTCGCCCGGGCGACGTGCAGAAGATGAGCGCCGGGACGGGCATTCGCCACAGCGAGTTCAATCATTCGCAGACCGAGCCCGTGCATTTTCTGCAGATCTGGATCATTCCGGATCGCGCGGGGGTCGAGCCGGGGTATCAGCAGCTGCATTTCCCCCGCGAGGCGAAGCTCGGGAGGTTGCTGCTCGTGGCGTCGAACGAGCAGCGCGAGGGTCTGATTCACCTTCAACAGGACGCGAGGCTGTACGTCAGCGTGCTGGAGGCGGGTCAGCGCGTCGAGCACGCGCTCGGCACGAAGCGGCACGCGTGGGTGCACGTGGCGCGAGGATCGGCGACGGTGAATGGTCAGACGCTGCAAGCGGGCGATGGCGCAGCGATCACGGACGAGGCCAAGGTCGAGATCAGCGGCGCGCCCGAGGCGGAAGTGTTGTTGTTCGATCTGGGATAAGAATGCCGCAAGCCAAAGTGCCGGATGAGCCCAGGCGACCTGAGCGCCAAGCGAGGTAACTCGCCTTGGCGCTCGTTCTTTTCAGCGCGGAAGCCGGTGGCGTCTACCAGCAATTCAAAGGCACCGCGCGTCGCAGCACGACAGAGACCGTGCTGAACAACTCGCCCCGCTAGCACGCCTTGGCCGCAGAACGTTTCGTCACGCGGCGAGGCCGAGCTGCTTCAGTAGCGGCTCGATCTTCGGCTTCCGCCCGCGGAACTCCACGAACGCATCCATCGCGTCGCGGCTGCCGCCTTGTTCGAGGATCGCCGTGAGAAAGCGTCGCGACACTTCGTCGTTGAAGATGCCGGCTTCCTCGAACGCGCTGAACGCGTCGGCCGCGAGCACTTCCGCCCACTTGTAGCTGTAGTACCCCGCCGCATAGCCGCCGGAGAAAATGTGCTGGAAGCTATGCGGAAAGCGATTGAACGCCGGCGGCTTCACGACCGCGACCTGCGCACGCACCTCGGCGAGCACGTCCATGATTCGTCCCTGGTTCTCGGGCGGCCGCTCCTGCGCTCCTGCGCCCGGCGAGTACTCGCTGTGAATCCGCCAGTCGAACAACGCGAATTCGAGTTGCCGCACCGTCTGCATGCCCGCCTGGAACGTTCGCGAGCCGAGCAGTCGCTCGAGCTCCGCCTGCGGCAAAGGCTCGCCCGTTTCCACGTGGCCTGAGATCAGCGGCAGCACCTCCGCACGCCACGCGAAGTTCTCCATGAACTGACTCGGCAGCTCGACCGCGTCCCACGCGACGCCATTGATGCCCGCGATGCTCGGGTAATCGACGCGCGTCAGCATGTGATGCAGGCCATGCCCGAACTCATGAAACATCGTCACGACGTCGGAGTGCGTGAGCAACGAGGGCTGACTGCCGACGGGCGGCATGAAATTGCACACGAGATAAGCGACCGGCTGGCTGGTGTTCGCTCCCAGGCGCCGGCGTCCGACGCATTCGTCCATCCAGGCGCCACCGCGCTTCTTTGGCCGCGCGTACAGATCGACGAAGAAGCTGCCGCGCCGCGAGCCGTCGGGATTCAGGATGTCGTAGAGGCGCGCGTCGGGGTGATACACGTCGACGTTGTCGCGAGCGACGATGCGCACACCGTACAAGCGTTCCGCGACCGAGAACATGCCCGCGAGCACGCGCGGTAGCGGGAAATAGGGGCGCAGCGATTCCTCGGAGAGGTCGAACCGCTGCTGCTTCAGCCGCTCGGCATAGAACGCGACGTCCCACGCGTTCAGCGGACGTCCGGCGAGCGCGACGAGCTCGTCGTACTCGTGCTGCGCGACGGGTTTGCTCTGCGTCGCGAGCTGTTCGAGAAACTCGCGCACTTCGGTGACGGACGAAGCCATCTTCGTCGCGAGTGAATAGTCGGCGTAGCTCGGGAAACCGACGATGTTCGCGAGCTCATGGCGCAATGCGAGAATTTGCTGCATGAGGTCGCTGTTGTCCCACCGAGTGCCGAGCGAGCTTTGATCGGAGGCGCGGGTCGACCACGCGGTGTAGAACTCGCGCCGCAGCGGCTCGTGCTCGGCATGCATGAGAATCGCCTGATAGTTCGGCGGATCGAGCTCGAACAGCCAGCCTTCCTGGCCCTTCGCTGCCGCTGCGGCGCGGGCGCGCTCGACGATCGGCGTCGGCAAGCCGCGCAGCTCCTGTTCGGAGGTGACGTGCTTCGACCAGGCGTTCGTCGCGTCGAGCACGTTCTCGTCGAACTTCGATTGCAGCGTCGCGAGCTGCTCCATGACTTCCTTGAAGCGTTGCTTCTGCGCCGGCGGCAGCGCGACCCCCGCGAGCTTGAAATCGCGCAGGGCATTTTCGAGCAGCTTGCGCTGCCCGGCGTCGAGCTTGTCGCCCTCGTGGCGAAGGATGTGGTCGTAGGCGCGATACAGCTGCTCGTTCTGCGCAAGGTCCGTCTGCCAGGCCGTCAGCAGCGGCAGGCAGGCGTTGTAGGCCGCGCGTAGCTCATCGCTGTTGAGGACCCCGTTCAAATGGCCGACGGGCGACCACGTTCGCGACAATCGATGCTGCATCTCTTCCAGCGGCACGACGAGCGAATCCCAGGTGTGCTCGCCGGCCGCGAGCAGCGCATCGAGTTGGGCGCGATTCTGCGCCAGCACTTCGCGGATCGCCGGCTCCACATGCTCGGCGCGGATCGACGAGAACGGCGGCAAATCCTGCGAATGAAGGAGCGGGTTCGTCATGAGGGCCTCGTGAGTGATGCGGGAATTGTAACGACGCAGGTCGTGGGTGGCCGAGAGGAATCTACCGGCGCTTGACTTACACGCCGTCGCGGCGAGAGGCTGCGGGCACCGCAAGAAGTTTCGATCATCATGACGCTTTCAGCCTACCTCGATGTGATGCCAACCCTCGGGGCGCGCGTGTACGTCGCGCCCAGCGCCGACGTGATCGGCAAAGTGACGATCGGCGACGATTCCTCGATCTGGCCGTCGGCGGTCGTGCGCGGCGACGTGCATTCGATTCATATTGGCGCGCGTACGAGCATTCAAGACGGCAGCGTGCTGCATGTGACGCACGACGGGCCTTATCGGCCGGGCGGACGCGCGTTGATCATCGGGGACGATGTCACGGTCGGGCATCGGGCCGTGCTGCATGCGTGCACGATCGGCAACGCCTGTCTCGTCGGCATGGGGGCCCTCGTGCTCGACGACGTCGTGACCGAAGACCTGGTGATGATCGGCGCCGGCGCGCTCGTCACGCCAGGCAAGCGGCTCGAATCGCGCGGCCTGTACGTGGGCAGTCCTGCCCGCCGCCTGCGCGATCTCAAGCCGGCGGAGATCGAGTTCCTGACCTATTCGGCGGCGCACTATGTGAAGGTGAAGGACAACTACCTGGGTGCGGCGCGCTAAGGCCTCCAGGCTCAAGGAAGTGAGGCTTGACCGCCGGTTCGCGCTGCAAGTGGGGCTTCCCTTCAGTAAGAGCGGACAGCGTCTTCTCCTGGCTGCCGATTTACTGTGCCATGCGACTTACGAAAGGACCGTTGACCAAAACGATGCGCCCATCCTCGGTCGCAAAGGCCAGCCCGTCCTCGCCCCACCGCACGATTCGAACATAGTTGTTGGATCGCGTCCTCAAGTTCAGAGGCACAGTCATGATTGGCGTAAACGTATTGAGGTTGAACGAGCGCAGCGCGATTCCGCCAGACACATCCGAGATCATGAACAGCTTGTTGTGCTCAGGATCGGGAACGACACCTCGCGACCAATCACCCGGGGGCGTTGAGAATCTTCCCGCTACGGATCTCGTCGCCGGGTCGTAGATCTCGCCGCCATCCGCGTACAGCAGTCCGTCGGCGAGGTGCAGCCGTCCGAAGTTGAACGCAGTGCCCACGTTGCGCTGGCTATAAGCAACGGTCGGCCCGGACGCGCCGACATTCACGTGCGCTACCGCGAACGACGTATTCTCCGAGGTGTTGCCATACAGCAGCGTGGCATCTTGCTCCCATTGCAGCCAATTGAGCGCGAGACCACTGCCTGCTGATGCCGCGACCAAGGGTCGCGCGACAGCGTCGTCGTAAATCACGACACCCGCTGCAGTACTCGAGAAGTTGCTCGAAGTGCGCCGCGCAACCGCAACGGTATGCGGCAACCCGGGAGCAACCTGGACGTCGTTGGCGAACAGCGAGCCGTAGGTTGGGTCGGCGGCGAGCGGAATGAGAATGTCCTGCTGCAAGCTCGGTAGCGTCTTGCGACGAATGGAATTTGCTCCGCCAAGCGCCACATACAAGAACTGACCATCGTCGGACGCATTGAGGGTTCCGGGCTCGCTGCCGACGAACGACGAAGTCTCGATCGTTGCCGCGACAGGATCGATCTGCGCAACCGAGTTGCCATGCGCGACGACGCTCCCGGGCACGGTGGCGTAGATCTTCTCGTGCACGGTGCTCCACGCGAGATCGTTCGTGGCGAGGTCCACGAAACGCACTGTGAAACCTTCGGGACCCGCAACCGTGTTGCTGACCGTGTACTGCACGGCTATCTCTCGGGTCGAGCCTTCAACTCCGGCCGGACAATCGCTGCAGTCCGCCGTAAGCGTGATCACATCCGAGCGAATGCCAGCTCCGAGTTGCGCAGGCGACCTGAAGTTTACTGTGAAGGTGCCGCCGCTCACGCCGCTGTTGCTCTGGTAGATGCTGGCGATACCGCTGCCTGTATGGGTCGCGCTGACGCTTACCCTCGAAGTCGTTGCGTCGCGAAGCGCGTAATCGATCGTGGCTGTCGGACCGGTATTCGCGAAGACCAGCGCCTCGGCTTGCAGGGACGTCGGCGATACGAGCAGAGCAGGCCGTGCCAACTGAACGCCCGTCACCGAGTACCGCACGTCGATCGTTGCTGGGCTGCCGGCAAGAGGTCGCACGCATTGCTGGTCTTCGCATACTTCCACGATGACCGAACCTGTGTACTCGCCCGGACCGATGATGGCCGGGTTCTCGAAGTGGACAGTGAGCATTGCAACCGTCGTGCTCGTCTGCGCGAACTGAAGATCGCGAATCGCGCCGCCCGTAAACTCATGGCCGACGTAGAGGCCACCGTCCGGAACAGATGTAACCGATATAGTGATGACACCCGTGGGTAACCGGCTCACGCCCGCATCTGCGCTCACGTTCAGAGTGGACGGCGAAATCGAGAGCGAAACGCGCGCAGCAGTCGAACCTCCCTGCCCACCGCCACCACTGCTGCCGCCGCCGCACCCGACGAGCGATAAACCCACCCACAAGACGAGCGCCGCCGGGATCTTCATATTGTTGATCTTCCGCTGAACGAGGTTTGGCCCACCCGCGCCAGCAAATTGTACGCTTCTTGTTTGTCTCGATGGACAGAGTGCTAAAAGCGCACGCTGCTCGGACATAACGAGGCGAATCCGCCCCGGCAATTGCTCGCAGCACGGCATCAAGTGCCAGCGAACTGCCGTGCTGCCCGCAAAAGCTGACTTAAGTCCAATCGTGAACCCGCCAGCCAAGACCAAGGGTCACGCGGCCGTAATTATCCGTTGCGCGATCGTCCCGATTGGGAAGGCTATGAATTCGACAAGCGGGAGGAGGCGTGGTTACCGCGGTGAGCTGGTTGGAGGCGGGTCCTTACCTGCTATCTTTGGTTTTTGACCGCGTCCAACACCGGCCGCGTTTCCGGCTTCACGCCGCGCCACAAATAGAACGACTCGGCCGCCTGCTCGACGAGCATGCCCCAGCCGGTTTCAGCGCGTCCCGCGCCCGCATTCTTCGCCCATCGTGTGAACGCGGTGTCGCCCTTGCCGTACGCCATGTCGTAACACAGCGTCGTCGGGCCGATCACCGACGGCGGAACGGGCGGAATCGTTTCCTGCAGGCTCGCGGACGTCGCGTTCAACACGAGATCGAACTGCCCCGCCGCCGTGATCGCATCGAAACCGCAGCCATGCACATTGCCGAGCATCGCGAACTCTTTCGCGAGCTCCGTCGCGCGATCGACATTGCGGTTCGCGATCTCCAGATACGCAGGCCCGGCACCGAGCAATGGACCCATGACGCCGCGCGCCGCGCCGCCGGCGCCGAGCAGCAGCACGCGCGTGTTCTCGAGCGCGAGCCCCAGATTGCGCGTGAGATCCGTCACGAGCCCGGCGCCATCGGTGTTGTCGCCGAACAAGGCGCCGTCCTGCACGGCGATCGTATTCACCGCGCCCGCGATTTCGGCGCGCGGGGTGCGAAAGCGCGTCAGCAGGCACGCCGCCTGCTTGTGCGGGACCGTGATGTTCAGGCCGCGGCCGCCGCTCGCGAAAAACGTCTCGACCTCGCGAGCGAAATCCTCGGGCGCAACTTCCATGCGCGTGTATGTCAGCGCCTGGTTCGTTTGCCTCGCAAACAACCCATGGATGAATGGCGACCAGCTGTGCTTGATCGGAAAGCCGACGACCGCGTAGCGGTCGACAGCGGCGGAAGGCGTCGTCACTCGTCTATTTCTCCCGCAGCCACCGCGCCGCGCTCTTCGCGAAGTACGTCAGCACGCCGTCGGCGCCCGCGCGTCGAATCGACATCAGCGCTTCCAGGATCACGGCGCGCTCGTCGAGCCAGCCGTTCTTGATCGCGGCCATCAACATCGCGTACTCGCCGCTGACCTGGTACACGAACGTCGGCGCGCCGAAGGTGTCCTTCACGCGGCGCACGATGTCGAGATAGGGCAGGCCGGGCTTGATCATCACCATGTCGGCGCCTTCCTGCAGATCGAGCGCGACTTCTCGCAGCGCTTCGTCGGAATTCGCCGGGTCCATCTGATAGCTGTACTTGTTGCTCTTGCCGAGATTCCCCGCGGAGCCGACCGCGTCGCGAAAGGGTCCGTAGAAGCTCGATGCATACTTCGCGGCGTACGCGAGGATGCGCGTGTTCGTGTGCCCGTCCAACTCCAGCGCCTCGCGAATCGCGCCGATGCGGCCGTCCATCATGTCGCTGGGCGCCACGACATCCGCGCCGGCCTCGGCGTGCGACAGCGCTTGCTTGACGAGCGCCTGGACGGTGACATCGTTCAAGACGTAGCCGGCTTCGTCGATGATGCCGTCCTGCCCATGGGTGGTGAACGGATCGAGCGCGACGTCCGTGATCACGCCGAGCTGCGGGAACGCTTGTTTGACCGCCTTCACCGCGCGCTGCGCGAGCCCTTGCGGATTCCATGCTTCCTTACCGTCGAGACTTTTTGCTTCCGGGGGTGTGACGGGAAACAGCGCCAGCGCCGGAATGTTCAGCTCGACGAGGCTCTCCGCTTCGCGGACGAGTTCGTCGATGGTGACGCGCTCGATGCCCGGCATGCTCGCGATCGCCTCGCGGCGCTTCGTTCCCTCGATGACGAACATCGGGTAGATGAGGTTGTCCGCCGTGAGCGTGTGCTCACGCATCAAGCGGCGGGAGAATTCGTCGCGCCGCATGCGACGCAGTCGGGTGCGCGGAAATTCGCCGGTTTCGCGGTCGGGCATGGGTGGCTGCCAATGTGTCGAAAATGGCGACGAGTGTAGCGCGTCGAGCGAGGAGGGACGATGCGGTATCTCCGTGATCGGTGCCGCAAAAGCTGACAAGCGTTGGCGCGCCTCGACGCTACGCTACGCTCGCCCTCACAATCATCACATCGCCATGCCAACAACAACACTCAAGCGCTGCACCTGGCCGCTCAAGGGAAACGAGCTGTATCTGGCCTATCACGACGAGGAATGGGGCGTCCCCGCCTGGGATGACGCGACACAGTTCGAGTTCCTGATCCTCGAGGGCGCGCAAGCGGGCTTGTCATGGTCGACCGTGCTGAACAAGCGCGACGGCTATCGCGCCGCGTTCGCGAACTTCGATCCGGAGAAGATCGCGCGCTTCGGCAAGCGCGACGTCGAGCGGCTGATGCAGGACGCGAACATCATTCGCAATCGCTTGAAGATCGAATCGACGATCGGCAATGCGCGCGCGTATCTCGAGTTCAAGAGCCGCAAGGACAGTTTCGCGCGGTACCTGTGGAGCTTCGTCGACGGCAAGCCGATTCAGAACAAGTTCAAGGAAATGAAGCAGGTGCCGGCCACGAGCCCGGCGTCCGATGCGCTCAGCAAGGATCTCAAGAAACGCGGCTTTCGCTTCGTCGGCAGCACGATCATCTACGCGCACATGCAGGCGACGGGACTGGTGAACGATCACCTGACGACGTGCTATCGCCACAAGGAGTGCGCGGAGCTTGGCAGGCGCTCACCTTTTCTCTAGCAAGGCCGGCGTTCACTCACCCAGCAATTGCTCCGCGGCTTACTCCCGCACCAGCCATTCGACGCGCACGCCGCCGTCGCCCTGCGGGTCGAGCGCGGCGTGCACCTCGGCGAGCGGCGGGCGAATCTCGTCGTCGAGCTTCCAGGGCGGATTCGCGATCACGAGTCCCGAGCCGTTGAGCCCGAGCGGCGAATCCTGCGGGCGGATCGACAGCTCCACGAGCAACAGCTTGCGCAATCCGGTCTTGGTGAGCGCCGCCTGCAGACGCTGTGCTTCGCGCGACGCCTTCAACGGATACCACGCGGCGAACATGCCGTTCGGCCAACGCGTCAGCCCGAACTGCAGCGCGCGCTCGACGCGTCCGAACTCGTCCTCGGCCTCGTACGGCGGATCGATCAGCACGAGGCCGCGATTTTCCTTCGGCGGCAAGAACGTCTTCAGCGCCGCATAGCCGTCGCCGCACACGACCGACAGATTGCGCCGCCGCGGCAGCGAACGTTCGAGCGCCGCGGCTTCGGCCGACTGCTGCTCGACGAAGACGATGCGGTCCGAATCGCGCAGGCTGCGCAACGCGATGAGCGGCGAGCCCAAGTACTCGTGTTGCTGCGACGTGATCCCCGCACGCTCGACATACAAGCGCGCATCGTCCGTCCGCAGCGCGCGACCTGCGAGCCTGCCGATTCCGCCGCGCCACTCCGCGCCGCGCGTCGCATCGGGCGAGCGCAGGTCGTAGCGGCCGCGCCCGGCGTGCGTGTCGAGGAAGAACATCGGCGTCGGCTTGCGCTTCAACCGCTCGAGCAGCGCGACGAGCACGACGTGCTTGTGAACGTCGGCGAAGTTACCCGCGTGAAAGGCGTGGCGGTAATTCATTGAGCCAGTCGCGCGGTCGCAGGAAGTCCTTGTAGAGAAGCTCTTCCGGTGAGCCGGGGTCCGGATGCCAGTCGTATTCCCAACGCACGAGCGGCGGCAGCGACATCAAGATGGATTCCGTGCGCCCGCCCGACTGCAAGCCGAACGACGTACCGCGGTCGTAGACGAGATTGAACTCGACGTATCGTCCGCGTCGGTAGAGCTGGAATTGCCGCTCGCGCTCGCCGAACGGCACGTCCTTGCGGCGCTCGACGATCGGAACATACGCCGGCAGGAAGTGATCGCCGACGCTGCGCTGATACGCGAAGCAGCGCTCGAAGCCGCCTTCGTTCAGATCGTCGAAGAACAGCCCGCCGACGCCGCGCGTCTCGTTGCGGTGCTTGAGGAAGAAGTACTTGTCGCACCAGTCCTTGTGCGCTGGATACACGTTCGCGCCGAAAGGCGCGCAGGCGTCGGCCGCGGTGCGATGCCAATGCAGCACGTCTTCCTCGTACGGATAATAAGGCGTGAGATCGAACCCGCCGCCGAACCACCACGCCGAGCTCGTGTCGCTCGTTGCGGCGAAAAAGCGCACGTTCGCATGCGTCGTCGGGACGTACGGATTCAGCGGGTGAATCACGAGTGACACGCCAGCGGCGAGCCACTTCGCATCCGCCAGTTCGGGCCGCTGCGCGGTCGCGCTGGGCGGCAGCTTGTGTCCCATCACGTGAGAGAAGTTGACGCCCGCCTGCTCGAACACCGCACCGTTACGCAGCACGCGCGACTCGCCGCCGCCGCCTTCGGCACGCTGCCAGGCATCGCGCCGGAACGTCGCGCGACCGTCGAGCTGTTCGAGCGCAGCGCAGATGCGATCCTGCAGACCGCGCAAGTAATCGAGAACGGCGGCGGAATCGTAGCTGGTGCTCATGGTCGGCCGGGCAGGGCTCACTTGCCCGAGGATTTCGTGGATTTACCCGACTTCGCCGACTTGGACGCCTTGGCCTTCGTCGTCTTCGCGCTCGCGGTCTTCGCAGCCTTCGCGGGAGCGGCCGACTTCGCGACTTTCTTCGTCGCTTTCGCGGCCTTCTCCGCCTTCACCGCTTCCGCTGGCGCTGCCTTCGCGGCTTGTTTCATCGGCGCCTTGGCGCCGAAGCGACCACGCCGCACCGGCGCGGCGGCGATCAGCTCGCGACATTCATCGAGTGTCAGCGTCTTCGGATCGCGATCCTTCGGAATCTTCGCGTTCTTGACGCGATCGGTGATGTACGGGCCGAAGCGGCCGTTCAGCACCTGAATTCCCGCTTCGGGGAAATCGAGAATGATGCGGTTCGCGTCGAGCTCTTCCTTCGCGCGGATCAGCTCGAGCGCGCGCGGCATCTCGATCTCGTACGGATCGTCGTCCTTGATCGAGACGAACTTCTTCGCGCCGTATTGAACGTATGGGCCGAAGCGGCCGATCGCGACCTTGATCGGATCGCCGCTCGGCATGTGGCCGAGCGTGCGCGGCAGCTTGAACAGCTCCAAGGCCTCGGCGAGCGTCAGCGAGTCCATGCGCTGATGCGGGCGCAGGCTCGCGAACTTCGGCTTCTCCTCGTCGTTTTTCGTGCCTGCTTGCACGAAAGGACCGTACTTGCCGTAGCGCACGGAGATCGGCCGTCCGGACACCGGATCGACGCCGAGCTCGCGCGCTTCCGAGATGTCCTCGCGCGTGACCGTCTTGTCGACGACTTCGACCTGGTTCTTGAAATCCTTCCAGAAGCGGTCGAGCACGGGCACCCACTCTTCCTTGCCGTCGGCGATCTCGTCGAGATCGTCTTCCATTTTCGCGGTGAAGCCGTAGTCGACGTAGTGCTGGAAATTGCGCGTCAGGAACTTGTTGACGATCTTGCCCAGGTCCGTCGGCGTGAAGCGGCGATTGAGCAGCTCGCAATATTTCTTGCCCGTGAGCGTCGCGATGATGCTCGCGTACGTCGAGGGACGACCGATGCCGTATTCCTCGAGCGCCTTCACGAGGCTCGCTTCGGAGTAGCGCGGCGGCGGTTCGGTGAAGTGCTGTTCGGGCCGCAGCGCGAGCAGCTTCAAGGCGTCGCCCACTTCGAGCGCGGGCAGGATGCGATCGTTGTCGTCGTCGCTCGCGTCATCCTGGCCTTCCTTGTACACGGCGATGTAGCCTGGCTTCACGAGCGTGGACCCGTTCGCGCGCAACGCCGCGACGGCGCCTTCGCGTACGGCTCTCGCGCCGGGAACGAGATCGACGGCGACCGTATCGTAGACGGCCGGCTCCATCTGGCTCGCGACGGCGCGCTTCCAGATGAGCGAATAGAGCTTCCATTGATCCTGGTCGATCTTGCCTTCGAGCTGCTCCGGCGCGATCGACGCGGAGGTCGGACGGATCGCTTCGTGTGCTTCTTGCGCGTTCTTCGACTTCGTCTTGTAGACGCGCGGCTCGGCCGGCAGCGAGTCCTTGCCGTAGGTCTTTTCGATCACTTGGCGGATCTCGGTGAGCGCTTCGTTCGCGAGATTCACGGAGTCCGTACGCATGTACGTGATCAAGCCGACGGCGCCTTCGCCGAAATCGACGCCTTCGTAGAGCTGCTGCGCGAGACGCATCGTGCGTTGCGCGCCGAAGCCGAGCTTGCGCGCCGCTTCCTGTTGCAGCGTCGAGGTCGTGAACGGCGGCGACGGATTGCGCTTGCGCTGCTTCTTGTCGATCGACGTGACGACGAGCGCGCCGTTCGCGGCCTGCTCGATCGCAGTGCGCACTTCGTTCGCCTGCGCTTCGTTCGTGACGGTGAACTGCTCAACCTTCGTGCCGCGATATTCGATCAGGCGGGCGGGGAAGCCTTGCGAGCCTTTTTCCGCGTCGGCGTCGATCGTCCAATATTCCCGGGCGACGAAGCGTGCGATCTCTTCCTCGCGCTCGCAGATCATGCGCAGCGCCGGGCTTTGCACGCGACCCGCGGAAGCGCCGGGCAGCCCCGCCTTCTTCCACAGCAGCGGCGAGAGATTGAAGCCCACGAGATAGTCGAGCGCGCGACGCGCCTGCTGCGCGTTCACGAGGTCTTGCGAGATGTCGCGCGGCTTCTGGATGGCTTCGCGAATGGCGTTGCGCGTGATCTCGTAGAACACGACGCGATGCACGTCCTTGTTGTCGAGCGCCTTGAGATCCTTCAGCAGCTCGGTCAGATGCCAGGAGATCGCCTCACCCTCGCGATCAGGGTCGGTTGCCAGATAGAGCGAGTCGGACTTCTTCAGCGCCCGCGCGATTGCCTGCACGTGCTTCTCGTTCTTCTCGAGAATCTGGTAGCGCATCGCGAACTTGTGCTGCGGATCGACGGCGCCTTCTTTCGGCACCAGGTCGCGCACGTGGCCATAGGAAGCGAGTACCTCGAAATTCTTGCCGAGATACTTCTTGATCGTTTTCGCCTTGGCAGGCGATTCGACGATGACGAGGTTCTTTTGCTCCATATCAAAGACGGCTTCAGCCTACTCCCCCTCCCCCGCGCGGCGGGGGAGGGCTAGGGGTGGGGGCCCTCTAAGAAAAGCACTCCCCAAAAAAATAAAACCGCGGCGGTCCGCGGTGCTATCCGAATGTATGTGTTCTCTGTCGCGTCAGTGCACGATGTCCAAGCGATTGTCGAAAACCAAATCTTCCATTCGCAGGTAGGCGCTTTCTTGGCCGGGCTGGCTGAACAGCACCATCAGCACGACCCACTTCACCTGCTCGATGTCGATCTGCGCCGCGTCGAGCGCGAGCAGGCGATCGATCGCGAGCTCGCGTTGCGCGGCGCTCAGAATTCCAATGTTCTCCAGATACAAGATGTATCCGCGACAATCCGTATCCAGGCGCGCGAGCTCGCGCGGATCGAAAACTCGTATCGCCCGGGCCGTGGGCGAAACCCCTGAACGTTGCGGATCGGCCGAGAGCTGCTCCAGCCATTCGAGCGCCCGCTCCACTTCGCGCTCGGAAAAACCGGCTCGCTCGAGTTCGTCCTTGAGAGTGTCGCGGTCGGGTTCGGGTGCTGATTCGATGTCGGCGTCGAAATAATTCTCGAATAGATAGATCAGAATATCGAGAACGCTTTCCTTCATTTCACTCTCTTTGGGCGTGCCGGAGGTAGAGACCGCCAGGGTAGGATTCGACGCGACCATCGAGCTCGAGAATGAGCAGCATCGAAGCTACCTCGTCGGCTCGAAGCCCGGTACGCTCGACCAGAAGGTCCACGCCGGCCGGCTCGAAGCCGAGCGCATCTAACAGGATTTGATGGCCCTTGTGCAATAGGCCGTCGGTTTTTGGCTCACGATCCACGGTGTTACGCGTGTCGGTCAAATGCGCGAGCGCGCCCGCGAGCGGCCGCAGTTCCTCGAATATGTCGTGGGGAGTTTCCACCAGTTTTGCGCCCTGCCTGATGAGCTGATGACAGCCGCGCACCTGTGGATTGCGGATCGAGCCTGGCATCGCGAACACCTCACGGCCTTGCTCGGCGGCCAGGCGCGCGGTGATCAGCGAGCCGCTGCGTAACGCCGCTTCGACGACGAGCGTTCCCAGCGCGAGGCCGGAGATGACGCGGTTGCGGCGGGGGAAATTCGCCTTCAGTGGCGCCGTGCCGAGCGGAAATTCGCTCACGAGCGCGCCCTGCGCGACGATGCGCTCGGCGAGCTCGACGTTGCTCGCGGGGTAGGGAACATCCAGCCCCGTGCCGCAAACGGCGATCGTCGTCCCGCCCACATGCAGCGCGCCGGCATGACTGGCCGCATCGATGCCGATCGCCAGGCCGCTCGTGACGACCAGGCCAGCGCGCGCGAGCTCCGCCGCAAACTCGTGCGCGGCTTCTCGGCCGTTGGGTGTTGGATTGCGCGAGCCCACGATCGCGATCTGCGGTAACGACAGCAACTCAGGATTGCCGCGCACGTAAAGCGCCACCGGCGGATCGGCCAGCTCGCTCAGGAGCGGTGGATACAGCTCGCTGTACCAGGGGATGAAATGATGCTGTCGTGTCGCGAGCCAGCGTCGATCGCCATCGATTTCGCGCGCCGCGTGCCGCAGGCCGTCGATGATTCTTGCCGGTACGCCCGCGGCACCCAGCGCCGCCGGCGTCGCGCCGGCAAAATCGGTGAAATGCCCGAAGCGCGCCGACCATTCGCGCACGAGGCGGGCATCGAGAAAGGGAATGCGAGCGAGCGTGAGCGCCGCTGTGATCTCGTCCATGAGTTCACGTCGTAGGTGGTGAGCGATCAGCGGATAGTGATCGCTCGCGCCTGGCCGGCGCAACCGCGGCTAGTCGCTAGTGGCTAGCGACCAGCCGGCTGGATTATGGATTCGTTGCGCGATCGCCCGCGTGGATTTCCTGCGTGGCTTCCATCACGAGCGCGAAGCTCACGCGTTCGTAAGCCCTGTAGATCATGACGACGCCGACGCGCTCCGCGGGCAACTGCACGCGCTTGCCGCGCTTCAGATGCCCGGTGCCTGCGTTCAGGCCGCCCTTGGCGAACTTGTCGATGACGACGGCGCCCGCTTGCTCGACCGCCAGCACATCGCCTGGTTCGAGCCCGGCCGCCAGGCCGCGATTCAAGGCGACGATTTGATGCTGGCCGATCACGGTCAGATCCCGGACGGCGATCACGGTCGCATCGATCTCTTTTTCTGGCGCGCGCGGTACGAAATCGACGCCGACTTCGGCGGTCTCGATGAACAGCTTGTCGCCTTGCAGCGCTTCGCGAGCCGTTTCCGTGAGCAGCAGCTTGGCGGGATCGCCGCCTGCGATCACGCTGGCGTCGCCGACGAAGATGCCCGTGTAACCAAGGTGCTTTCTGGTGTCCGGATCGGTGAGTTCGCCATCGACGTGAATGACCGTGAAGCGGTCGTCGGGCTGCGCATTCTTGAGGCCCAGCGCATAGATCTCGTTACCGGCGCCACCGATGACATGGTCGCCGCGCATCCCGACGATGTAGGGGGCCTTGTCGACCTGCTCCTTGTCGAGCAGGACCGGCCGGCCGGCGAATCCGGCGATGACATCGTAGGGGATGGCCGTGATCGCGCGGCTGAGCGGATCGCGGCGGACTTGGGGAGAAAGACGTTTGGAGCCGGCGCCACCCTCGGCGCGCTCGGCGATCGTGAGGCGCGGCCGGCCGTCGATGTAGACGAGCTTCAGCACATCGCCGGGATAAATGAGATGGGGGTTCTCGACCTGCGGATTGACGTACCAGATCTCCGGCCAATACCACGGGTCGCGGAGGTACATCTTCGAGATGTCCCACAGGGTATCGCCCTGCTTGACGACATATTCGTCCGGGGCATTCGCGGCCAGGGGAATATTGCTGCCCGTTGCGATCGTGCGCGATCCTTCCTGCGCGCTGGCTGGCGCGAAACCCGTGAATGTCGTCAGGCCCGCAACGAGGCCGAGCACGAGGCATGCGCGCAGTGGGTGAGTCGCAGATTTCATGCGCCTATCTAGCTCCATTTAGAGATCTATAATCGCGCGTCGCACGGTTCGATCTAGCGGCGGTTCGCCGTTGTTGCGTCGCAACGAAGTTGCGGCAAGCGCCTGAACCCCCGACATTAAGTTGAACGCTGGCCGAACTTTATCAGCATCGTTGCAACGGATGTACGAATGGGCTGCGAACCCGCGACGTGGTTCTCATTTGACCGCGCGGCGCCGTGAACCCGCTCTCCTCGCGAGAGCGCGGGCGCTCGGTTCGCGTCATGTGAGGGTCGCACGGGAGGAACATCGAGCCGGCCATCGTTGTCCCCTAACTGCAGCATCGTTTTTGCCTACTGGATTTTTTTAAGTACCGCATCCATCTTCGCGCCATGGCACTACTCCCGATTCTCGAATTTCCCGATCCGCGGCTCCGCACGAAGGCAGCGCCCGTTGCCGCAGTCGACGCGGGTATTCGTAAGCTCATCGACGACATGTTCGAGACGATGTACGCCGCGCCCGGCATCGGGCTCGCGGCGACGCAGGTCAACGTGCACAAGCGTGTCATCGTCATCGATGTCACCGAGGATCGCAGTTCACCGCTCGCGCTGATCAATCCCGAGATCGTGTCGCGTGACGGGACGGAGGAGACCGAAGAGGGCTGCCTGTCGGTGCCGGGCATTTACGACAAGGTCACGCGCTCCGAACGCATTCGCGTTCGCACGCTCGATCGTTCGGGCAAGCAGATCGAGATCGAAGCGGATGGGTTGCTCGCGGTGTGCATCCAGCACGAGATCGATCATCTCGACGGCAAGCTCTTCGTCGACTACCTATCGGAGCTGAAGCGCACGCGCATTCGCAAGAAGCTCGAGAAGGACCGCAAGGACCGCGCCGTGCCGGCGCGGTCGACCGCGGTATAAGAAGACTCGACCGACGTTCCCCGGTTCGACGGGCAGGGCGGCCGCGAGCTCAAGCGGCCACCGCATCGCGGCAGGGGCGAATCGAATCGGTATCCCTGGCTCTCACTTGCTTCCACTCACCGCTTGCCGCACCGTCCGCGGACCTTCGTCCGTGGCTCGAAGACCTCAGTGACTCGTCCACTTTCAATCATTTTCGCCGGTACGCCGGAATTCTCGGTGCCTGCGCTCGCGGCTCTGGCGGGCTCGTCGAACCGCATCGTCGCCGTCTACACGCAGCCTGATCGTCCGGCCGGGCGCGGTCAGAAGCTCACGATGAGCGCGGTGAAGCAGTGCGCGCTGGCGCGGGGCCTGCGGGTCGAACAGCCTGCGAAGCTGCGCGATCCCGAACAGATCGAGCGGCTCGCCGCGCTCGCCCCCGACGTGATGGTCGTCGTTGCCTACGGCCTGATCCTGCCGCAAGCGGTGCTCGACATCCCACGCTTCGGCTGCATCAACATTCACGCGTCGCTGCTGCCCCGTTGGCGCGGGGCAGCGCCGATCCACCGCGCGATCGAAGCCGGCGATCCCGAAACGGGCGTGACGATCATGCGGATGGAAGCCGGGCTCGACACCGGTCCGATGCTGCTCGAGCGGCGCGAACCGATTCGGCCGACGGATACGACCGCGACGCTGCACGATCGCCTCGCTGCCCTGGGTGCCGAGGCGCTGCTCGCGGCGCTGCCCGGCGTCGTCGACGGTTCCTTGCCGGCGCGTCCGCAGCCGACGGAGGGGGTGACGTACGCGGCGAAGATCACGAAGGACGAAGCGCGCATCTGCTGGTCGCGTGCCGCGGTCGAGATCGATCGACAGGTGCGCGCGTTCAATCCCTGGCCGATCGCAGAGACGACGCTGCACGGCGTTCAGCTGCGTGTCTGGAGCGCAATGCCGGATATCGCATCGAGCACCGCGGCGCCAGGCACGATCACCCGCGCTGACGAACATGGCATCCATGTCGCGACCGGTGCTGGCACGCTCGTGCTGACGCACGTGCAAACCGCCGGGCGCAAGGCGATCGCCGCGCACGAGTTCGCTCGCGGCCAGCGGCTCGAAGGGGTCGTCCTCGGCGCATGAGCTCTTCCGCTGAGATTCGCGCGCGTGCCGCGCAACAGGTCGCGCAGGTAGTCGCCGGCCGATCGCTCGATGCGATGCCCGAGATCGCGGGCACGCCACAGGAGCGCGGGCTCACTCGCGCGCTCGTTTACGACAGCGTCCGCTGGTACATCCGCCTCGATGCCTTGCTCGCGAAGCTGCTCGCGCGGCCTACGCAGCGAATCGAACCCGAGGTGCGCGCACTCGCGATCGTCGGTCTGTGCCAACTGCTGCATACGGACATTCCGCCGCACGCCGCCGTCGCCGAAACCGTCAATGCCGCGCGCGTTCTCGGCCAGCCGCGCGCCGCGGGATTGTTGAACGCGATCTTGCGTCGTTGCCAACGGGAAGGCGCGGGCCTGCTGGCCGACATCGATGCCGACCTCGCGCTGCGCACCGCGCACCCGCGATGGCTGGCGACGGCGCTGCGCGGCGATTTTCCCGGCGATGCCGCCGCCATCCTCGATGCGAACAACGCGCGGCCGCCATTCTGGATACGCGTGAATCGGGCGCGCATCGGCGCGGCCGAGTACCGAGCGCGCTTGAGCGAGGCGGGCATCACCGTCGCCCGCAGCCTGTTCGATGACGAAGCGCTGCTGCTCACGCACGCCGTCGACGTGAACGCACTGCCGGGGTTCGCTGCCGGGCTGGTATCGGTGCAGGACGCCGCTGCGCAGCTCGCGGCGCGACTCGTCGCCCCCGAGCCCGGCGAGCGCATCCTCGATGCGTGCGCCGCGCCGGGCGGCAAGACCGGCCACCTGCTCGAGCTGCAGCCACGGCTCGCGGAGCTGGTTGCCGTCGATGTGTCGGCCGCGCGTCTGGCGCGCGTGCGCCAGAATCTCGATCGCTTGGGCGTACAGGCGACGTTGATCGTCGGCGATGCGGAACAGCCCGAAAATTGGCGCGACGGCCGAACCTTCGATCGCATCTTGCTCGATGTGCCGTGCTCGGCGACTGGCGTCATCCGGCGCCATCCCGACATCAAATTGCTTCGACGCCGCGAGGACATTGCCGCGTTGGCCGTACGGCAAGCGAAGCTGCTGGAGGCGCTCTGGCCCTTGCTCGTACCGGGAGGTCGGCTCGTCTACGCCAGTTGCTCGGCGCTGCGCGCCGAGAACGCGGACGTGGTCGGCGCCTTTCTGCAAAAACAGCACGATGCGCGCGAGGTGACGCACGCAGTGCTGCGGGATCTGGCGATCGAGGCACCCGCGGAGGTGGGCTATCGCATTCCGCCGGGGACAGCCGATATGGACGGCTTCTATTATGCTTGCCTTGAAAAATCCAAAGGCTGAAGCCGGTTGCAAGCGATCTCCTCAAACCTGAGCACTGCGAGAAGCGTCTTCATCGCAGTCCGTGGACGAGCGCTCGCAGCCGTGCTGTTGATCTTCGCGGCGAGCATGGCGTTCGCGCAGCAGCCGATGGAGATTCGCTCCGCGTACGTCGAAGCGTCCGAATCCGTCTACCTGCTGAACGCGACGATCGACTTCGCGTTACCGGAGGGCGCGCGCCGCGCGATCCGTGAAGGTGTTCCGCTGACACTGGATCTCGAGATCGTGATCCAGCGTGGACGACGCCTCTGGTTCGACGAGTCGGTCGCGACGCTCCAGCAGCATTACGAGCTCGTCTTTCATGCCTTGAGCGAGCGCTATCTCGTCCGCAACTTGAACAGCGGCGAGCAATCCTCGTTCGCGACGCTCGAAGCCGCGCTCGATTTCCTGCGCGTCATCGACGATTTGCCGATCCTCGATATTCCACTCCTCGATCCTGCGCAGCGCTACGAGGTTGCACTGCGCGCCAGTCTCGATGTACGCACGATGCCCGATACCTTGCGCTTCGTCTTGTTCTGGACGGACGATTGGCGCCAGCGCAGCGAGTGGTACAAATGGTCGCCGCGACTGTAAAGCGCACGCTCGTCTCGGTCCTCGTCCTCATCGGGTCGGGGCTGTGGATGGCCGCGTTGTTGATGATGGCGCAGACGGTGCAGCAGTCCGCGAACTTCAGCGCGCTGCATCCGGTGATCGTCGCGATCAACGTCGCCGGCCTGCTCGTCCTCATCATTCTCATCGGCGGGCGCCTCACGCAGCTGATTCGCGACTGGCGCAAGCGCGTCGTCGGTTCCCGGCTCGAAGCGCGCATGGTGTGGATGTCGGCGACCCTCGTGATGGTGCCGCTCCTGCTCGTGTTCTATTTCTCCGTCGTGTTCCTCAATCGGGGCATCGACAGCTGGTTCCACGTCGAGATCCGCGAAGGTCTGGAGGATGCGCTGACGCTGTCGCGCGCCGCCCTCGACCTGCGCATGCGCGAGCAGCTCGCGCGCACGCACGCGATCGCCGCAGAGGTTGCGGACGCGCGCGACCCCGTCGGGGAGCTCGGTGAGCTGCGCGTGCGCAGCCAAGCGCTCGACATCACGCTGTTCGGCGCGTCGAGCCGCATCATCGGCACGAGCTCCGATCGTCTCGGCGAGATCGCCTCGACGCGCGTGACGGAAGAAATGCTGATGCAGGTGCGCCAGGGCCGCGAGTTCGTGACGCTGGAGCCGCTCGCGGGCGGCGGCTACATCGTGCGCACGGCGGTGGAAGTGCCGCGGACCTTGTCGGGCACCGAGCCGCGCTTGCTCGCCGCGACCTACCCGATCGAGCGGCGTCTCGGCGAGCTGGCCGATACGGTCGAGTCGGCCTATCAGCGCTATGGCGAGAAGGCGCGGCTGCGTGAGCCGCTGAAGGACAGCTTCACGCTCACGCTCACCTTGGTGCTGCTGCTGTCCTTGTTCGCGTCCTTGTATGGCGCGTTCTGGGCGGCGCGCCGGCTGGTGCGTCCGATCCAGGATCTCGTCGCCGGCACGCGCGCGGTCGCGAAAGGCGACTTCGACATGCGCTTGCCGCTCACCTCGCACGACGAGATGGGCATTCTCGTGCATTCGTTCAACGACATGACGAAGCGCCTGGCTCGCGCGCGCGAAGAGGCCTATCGCAGCCAGCAGGCGGTCGAGGCGGAGCGGGCGAATCTCGCGGTGATTCTCGCGCGCTTGTCGACGGGCGTGATCTCGCTCGCGCCGGATCGCACGATTCGCACCGTGAATCATGCAGCAGGCGCGATTCTCGGCACCGACATCGAGGCATGCATCGGCAAGCCGTTCGGCGAGGCGTCGCAGAGCAGCCCGTTGTTCCAGCAGCTGGGCGCCGCGTGCCTGCGCCATCTGGACGAGGGCCAGGATGAATGGCGCGAGCAGTTGGTGCTGCAAAACGAGTCGAGCCGGCGCGTGTTGATGTGCGCATGTACGACGCTCTCGGGCGAGGACCCGAGCTCGGGAAGCGCCGTGATCGTGTTCGACGACATTACGACGTTGCTGCAGGCGCAGCGCGAAGCAGCATGGGGCGAGGTCGCCCGCCGCCTGGCGCACGAGATCAAGAATCCGCTGACGCCGATCCAGCTCTCGGCCGAGCGGTTGCGGCACAAGCTGCTCGGCTCCATGAACGAATCCGATGCGCAGGTGCTCGATCGCGCGACGCACACGATCGTGCAGCAGGTCGAGGCGATGAAGGAGATGGTGAACGCGTTCAGCGAGTACGCCAGAGCGCCGGCGATGGACGTGACGCGCTTCGATCTGAATCAGCTGATCGGCGAGGTCGTCGAGCTGTACCGCACGCCGCGGGTCGCGCGCCGGCCGGAGCTCAAGCTCGACCCGGCGGTGGGCGATATCGAGGCGGATCGCGGCCGGTTGCGGCAGATCATTCACAATCTGCTCGCGAATTCGCTCGAGGCGCTCGAGCACAGCGTCGATCCGCACATTCACATCGAAACCCGTCGGGTTCGGCGCGGCGGGGGCGAGTACGCGGAAATCTGCGTCGAGGACGACGGCCCTGGCTTCCCGGCGGATGTCGTCGGACAGGTCTTCGACCCTTATGTCACCACCAAGCCGAAGGGCACCGGCCTCGGCCTTGCGATCGTGAAGAAGATCGTCGAGGAGCACGGCGGTAGAATCGAGGCCGAAAACAGCCGTGCCGGGGGTGCCCGCGTGCGGATCGAGCTACCGCTCGAGGCGACGGATCGCCCGTTCGGCGGTACGCTACGCGAGCGACGGTCGGGGCCTAGGAGAGAACGTGCATGAGTGCAGCGCGCATTCTGGTCGTTGATGATGAATCCGAGATCCGCGGACTTCTCAAGGAGATTCTCGCGGACGAAGGTTATGACGTCGACGTGGCGGCGGACGCGGAGGAAGCGCGCGAGAGCCGCGCACAGCACGACCCCGACCTCGTGCTGCTCGATATCTGGATGCCGGATACGGACGGCATCACGCTGCTGCGCGAGTGGTCCCAGACGAACGGCACGACCTGCCCGGTCGTGATGATGTCCGGGCACGGCACGGTCGAGACGGCGGTCGAGGCAACACGACTGGGCGCCTTCGACTTCGTGGAAAAGCCCTTGTCGCTCGCGAAGCTCCTGCGCACGGTCGAGCGCGCGCTCGACTCCGGCCGCAACAAGCGCCAGGCGTCACGGACGCTCGTTCCGCCGCTGATCGCGCCGGTCGGCCGCAGTCGCGTGATGCAGGCGCTGCGCGAACAAGTGCAGCAAGTTGCCCCGCACGATACGCCGCTGCTCATCGTCGGCGAGCCGGGCTCGGGTCGCGAAGCCTTCGCCCGCTACATCCATTCGATCAGCTCGCGTTCCAGCGGCCCGTTCGTGCAATTGGTCGCCACCGGATTGTCGGACGACGGCGCCGCGGCGGTGATGCATGGCACCGAGGATGCCTCGGGCATTCATGCGGGTGTCTTCGAGCAGGCGTCGGGCGGCGTGCTGTTCGTGAATGGCATCGAAGAGCTGCCGCGCAAGGCGCAAGGTCTGCTCGTGGCGGCGCTCGAAACGAAATCGATCACGCGCATCGGCAGCGCGATTCCGACCAAGCTGAATGTGCGCATCATCGGCTCGGCCTCGCCGCGCCTGCTGGCATCGGACAACGGCAACGTCACGCTCGAGCTGCTCTCGCGTCTGAACGTCATCACGATCAACATTCCGCCGCTGCGCGAGTACGCGCAGGACGTGCCGGATTTGCTGCGGTATTTCGTCGACCGGCTCGTCGACGAGGAGCGCTTGCCGTTCCGGCGGTTCGGCGTCGCGGCGCAGAACCGTCTGCGCAACTACCCGTGGCCAGGCAACATGCGCGAGCTGAAGAATCTGGTGCAGCGGCTGCTGATTCTCGGTGGCGAGGAAGAGATCAAGCTGGAGGAGATCGAGCGCGAACTTGCCTCGCATGCGCCGGCGACGGAGCCGCTCGTGAAGCAGGATCTGTTGGCGCTGCCGCTGCGCGAGGCGCGCGAGCATTTCGAGCGTGCATATCTGCAGCAGCAGCTCATCCTGTGCAACGGCAAGGTCGGGCAGCTCGCGAAGCGCGTCGGCATGGAGCGCACGCATCTGTACCGCAAGCTGCGGTCGCTCGGCGTGGACTTCCGCCAGCTGGCCGAAGACTAAAAGGTCATTCCCCGACTCGAATCACGAGCGCATCGATCTGCGCCTGGCGCAGCTTGCTGCGCGTATCTTCGAGCTTCTGCAGATTCGAGATCGGGCCGACGCGGACGCGGTGCCAGGTGTCCTTGTCGATGGTCACCTTTTGAATCCGCGATTCGACGCCTTGCAGCGCGATCAGCGCGCGAACGCGATCCGCATCCGCGTGATTACGAAACGAGCCGGCTTGCAGGTAGTACGCGCCTGGCTTCTGCACGCGTCCTTTCGCCGCTTCCGTCGCGACCTTCCCGCCGTCCTCCGGAATGACGACTTCGAACTTGGGCAGCATCTCGTAGAAATCGAATTCCTCCGCCTGCTGCGAAGCGGGGGCCGGCTCCGCGCGAGCGGGCGCCTCCTCGCTCGTCATCGGTGCGTTCGATTGCTGCGCCATGCGCGCGGCCGGACGGCGGTCGTACAGATAGACGGCCATCGCGACGGTCAGGCCGAGCGCGAGCCCGACGACGAAGCCAGCCACTCCGGACATCCCGCTGCTCGCGGGGCGGCGCTTGGCGTGTTTGTAATCTCTTGGCATGAATGAGTGTGCGACGGCTTACGAGCCGGCCGCTTCTTGTGCGTCGCGCTCCATCCTTTCCGGCGCTGACACGCTGAGCAGCTTCAAGCCGTTCGCGAGGATCTGTTTCGTCGCGGCGACCAGGTTCAGGCGCGCATTGCGCAGCGCGACGTCGTCGATGATGAACTTGTGCGCGTTGTAGTACGCGTGGAATTCGCCAGCGAGATCGCGCAGGTAGTACACGACTTGATGCGGTTCCAGGTCCGATGCCGCGCGCTCGAGCAGCTCGGGGAACGACGTGAGCCGCCGAATCAGCGCGGTTTCCTGGGGTTCCGTCAGCTGGTCGAAATTGCTTTCGCCGAGGTCGCGCTCGTACGTGAAGCCCTTTTCCTGCAGTTGGCGGAATACGCTGCAGACGCGCGCGTGGGCATATTGCACGTAGTACACGGGATTTTCGTCGCTCTGCGCCAGCGCCAGGTCGACATCGAACGTGAATTCGGAGTCCGCCTTGCGCGAGACGAGAAAGAAGCGCACGGCGTCGCGGCCGACCCAATCGATCAGATCGCGCACGGTGACGTACGAGCCGGCGCGCTTGGTGATCTTCACTTCCTCGCCGCCGCGCATGACGCGGACCATCTTGTGCAGGATGTAGTCGGGGTAGCCTTGCGGAATCCCGATGTTCAGGGCCTGCAGGCCGGCGCGCACGCGCGCGATCGTGCCGTGGTGGTCGGTGCCTTGGATGTTGATCGCCTTGTGGAAGCCGCGCTGCCACTTGGTGACGTGATAGGCGACATCGGGCACGAAGTACGTGTACGTGCCGTCGGATTTGCGCATGACGCGATCCTTGTCGTCGCCGAACTCGGTCGTACGCAGCCAGAGTGCGCCGTCTTGCTCGTAGGTCTTGCCGCTTGCGATCAGCGCGGCGACGGTGTGGTCGACCTTGCCGTCGGTGTAGAGGCTCGATTCCAGGTAGTACGTATCGAAGACGACGCCGAACTTCTGCAGATCGATGTCCTGCTCCTTGCGCAGATACGCGACGGCGAACTTGCGAATGCCGTCGAGATCGTCCGGTTTGCCGCTGGCCTTGACGGATTCGCCATCGAGCGCCTGGACCGATTTCTTGGCAAGGAAGTCGGCGGCGATCTCGGCGATGTATTCGCCGTTGTAGGCGGATTCGGGCCAGCCGGGTTCGCCGGGGGCGATGCCGCGTGCGCGTGCTTGCACGGAGAGCGCGAGGTTCTGGATCTGTACGCCTGCGTCGTTGTAGTAGAACTCGCGACTGACTTCGTAGCCTTGCGATTGCAGCAGCGCGCAGAGCGCATCACCGAGCGCGGCCTGCCGCCCATGTCCGACGTGCAGCGGGCCGGTTGGATTCGCCGACACGAATTCGATGACTGTCGGCTGTCCGGCGCCGCGCTGGCTGTAGCCGTAGGCGGGACCGAGATCGAAGATGCGCGACAGCTCGGCGCGATAGGCGGCCGGCGACAGATGGAAATTGATGAAGCCGGGTCCGGCGAGCTCCACCTTCGCGATGAGGTCGCTGGCGGGCAGCGCGTCCAGCAGCGCTTGCGCGAGCTGGCGCGGGTTGCGGCGCGCGGGTTTGGCGAGTTGCAGGGCGATGTTCGTCGCGAAATCGCCATGCGACGGATCGCGGGTGCGTTCGACGTTGATCGTCGGTCGGGCGATGTCGGCGGGTAGCACGTCCGGCGGCAGGGTCGCCAGCGCGGCGGAGACGAGTTGCTCGATCTGGTATTTCAAGGCGCGGGTTGCGGAAGTGGGTGAAGGGGCGAGAGTCTAGCAGGCGTGTTTCTGGCGTCGCATCCGATCCTCCTTGTCGCGTCGCCATCGTTTCGGCTGCCTCGGCATTCCACCGGCCGCGACGCGCCGTCGATCGTGCGCGCGCTCC
>JAEYXD010000039.1 GCA_023428645.1 Pseudomonadota bacterium | reverse complement strand
TACGAGCCGATTCGCTCGAGAATTGCCGGCCCCCAGTAGTGGCCCGTGAAGAAGTACGTGCCGAGCACCAGGAACGCGGTGGCGGATGTCAATGCCGCCGTTGTTGCCCATCTCGCAGTCGTCGACATCAGCGCACGCTGCGAGCGAAGCAACACCTCCACGATCAAGAGGTTCGGCACGTAGAAGAAAAATGCCATGAACTTGTCGAAGGGTCCGCTGAAGTCGCTCGTGTGACCCGCGCCATCGGCCAACAGGAACCAGAAGCCGTATTCCATCCGGTAGAGCCAGGACCCGATCGCGAGCGCGAACAGCCGCATCGCCCACTCCCGATGATTCTCGAAACGCCGTGCCCGCGCATGACGGAATGTCTCGATCGCGCATGCCGCGGTGAGCAGCCCGTAGATACCAAAGCCGACATCCATCGTCGTTCCACCAATCGTTCCCTTCGCGGCGATGAACGTCAGCCCGCCGATGCCGGCGAGCAAGGCGGCACATACATAGGCGCGCCCGACCCAACGATGCACGGCGGGAACGCGAACTCGAAGCGATTGGACGAACTGAATACAGCCGAGCGCAAGGATGACGCCGCCCGCCGCGAAATGCAGACCGATGCCAGCCGTCGCGACTGGCGTGTGGCTTTCATACAGACGAGGCAACCCGTCGTTCCACTTCGCCAGGTCTCCGTCGATCAGCGCCGCGGCATAGAACGCGAGAATGTACAAACCGAAGATCGCCGCACTCATCCACACCGTCGCAGTGAGCACGCGAGCAGACCAGCACAGCGCCAGTCCGCTTATGCTGCCATGAGGTGCGAAGAGACGCGAAGTAGCAACCGCTGTGCCAGCCATGTCAGTCCGAGGGGTGCCTGCGACAGACGGATATTGCCGCGGCGGCGGATCATCTTCAGGATGAGTTCACTGCCTTCAACACTGCGTCGAAGCGCCCTTCTCGCTCGGCCGCGCGCAGAAAATGAACTCGTTGCACCAGGATCTCGCCGGGCGTCGGCGTCTGCGCGAATAGATTCATGACTTCATCGATGAATTCCGTGAGCGGCATATAGCCCTCGCGCGTGGACTGACCGGTCGTGAGCTCCGTCTGGACCGCGGGCGGTACGATCTCGATCACTTCGACGCGGCCTTCGAGCTCGTACCGCAGCGATACCGAGTACGAGTGAATTGCGGCCTTGGTCGCGCTATAGGTGGCCGCATCCGTGCGGGGCACGAAGCCCAATCCTGAAGATACGTTCACGATCACGGCATTCGCTCGAGCCTTCAGATGATCGATCAGCGCGTTGGTCAGGCGTATCGGCGCCAGCAGATTGGTGTTGATTTCCTCCTCGGCATCGCGCAGATCGCGCGAACTGGTGATGTCCTCGAACCGCATGATCCCGGCATTGTTGATCAGTACATTGAGCGAAGGATGCTCGGCGACGACCCGCAGTGCGAATGCCGCGATCCGCGCCGCATCATCGACGTCCAACTCGATCGCATGCATGTCCTTCCGCCCCGCGATCGCCTCTTGTAGCGACTGCATACGCCGCCCAGTGACGATTACGATATTGCCAAGATCGTTGAAGCGCAGCGCGAGCGCTCGTCCGATGCCCGATCCGCCGCCGGTCACTAGGATGGTGTTGCCTGAAAGTCTCATCGCGCCAGACTCCTGCGTGGCCGCTGCAAGGACCGCAGCCGCTCTCGAGCAGTGAGGTAGTGGCGAAATGCGCGAGGTGCGTGGACTCGCGCATTTCGCCGCCCGACCAAGCATCTATCGCGAGGTCTTTCGTCCGCTCGCCTGTGCGGAGCCGGACGCACGGTATTGCGGCATCAGCACGCTATCGATGACGTAGATGACGCCGTTGCTCGCCTGGATCACCGCTCCGACAACCTTGGAATTATTGATGTTCAGGTCATTGAACTCACGATCGACATACAGCTTCTGGCCCTGCACGGTCATGAGGGCCGTCGGCGTGAAGTCGTAACGCACGTCGGACTCACCTTGCGCGACGTGGTACGTCAGCACCTGAGTGAGCTGATCGGGATTCGCGATCAATTGATCCAACACGGCCTTCGGAATTTGTGCAAAAGCGTCATTCGTCGGCGCAAACACCGTGAAGGGGCCCGGCCCTTTCAGTGTGTCCGTCAGCCCGGCTGCCTGCAGGGCTGTGACGAGTGTTGAGAACTGCTGATCGCCGCTCGCAACATCGACGATCGTCCCCTGTCCTTGAACGATCTCGTCGAAAGGCGGCGTGGAATTGTCGTTCTGCGCGGATATCGGCAGCGCGACAGTCAGGAGCGTAGCCGCGGCAATGGCGGCGCGGAAACGGTGCTTCATGTCGTGGCTCCTTGAAGATGGCCTGAAACCGCAGAAGGATGCTCAGCGGAAGCCTTTCGTTCCCGACTCGTCTGCATGCGGCAGTGCCAATCTCGATGGCGTGGTCATTCGCCGCGGCGTCCGTCCGCGCGCGCTGATACGCATCCCCTCGCCGCGCAGCACCGCTATTCAGAAGGTAGTGAGCTGACGATCGAAGGAGTCGGTCCCGTCCGGCGCGTGGTCATTTGGACGCCTGCGAATGACGCCTTCAACGCGCGTTCGCCCGCGACGGAGAAGTGGACGACGCGCGATCCTCGCAGGGCCTTCGCCCAGCGCAGCTCGATCAGACGTTCGAGGAGCAAAGCACCCACCGCACCGGCCAAGTGATTGCGACGTTCGCTCCAGTCCAGACATGCGCGACACGCCGGCCGGCGCGCCTTTGCAACCTGCGTTCGGTCGATGTCGAGCTTCGCAAGCACATCCCAGCCTGTTTCGTTCAGACTCAAACCATTAGTGGTGATGTCGAACGCGTGCTGCGCCTCCAGGGCGTCGTAAATCCACACGCCGATCTCGCCGGCAAGATGGTCGTAGCACAGACGCGCGCGGCGCAGCGCAGGGTCGCTCGGACCGACTCGCTTCGGCTCCGCCACGTACTGCACTGCCATCAGCGTCTCGAGCATGTGGGCAACTTCGGCGCTCGCGATCTGGAAGTACCGGTGACGTCCTGAGTGGCGCGCGACGACAAGTCGTGCTTTCGCCAGTTTCGCGAGATGCGAGCTCGCCGTCGGCCGAGAGACCGCCGCGATATCGGCCAACTCCGTTGCCGTGAGCGCGCGGCCGGACATCAACGTGGTCAGCATCTGCGCCCGCGCACGCTCGCCGATCATGGCGGCGATACGCGCGATGTTGGGACCCTCTTGCACGCTTCGATCTCCATCGAATCATCGGACCAGCGGTGCTGGCTATCGTATGCCCCTCCCAACGCACGCGCGAGCCCTCATGATCACTTGCATCATTCGTTACGAGATCGACCCGTTCCAGCGCGAGGCCTTTCACGAGTACGCGGCACGATGGGGGAAGATCATCCCTCGCTGCGGCGGCGATCTCGTCGGCTATTTTCTTCCGCACGAAGGCACGAACAACGTGGCGTGGGGACTGATCTCGTTCGAGAGCCTTGCCGCCTACGAGGCGTATCGCGCGCGGCTCAAGGCGGACGTCGAGGGCGCGGCGAACTTCGAGTTCGCGCGGATGCGGCAGCTCATTCTTCGAGAGGAGCGCTCTTTCGTCCAAAGTGTCGAAGGCACGCTTTCCAGACCGGTTGAACGACGATGATCGCAGTCATCTTCGAAACGACGCCCCGCGACGGCCGCCAGGACGACTACTTGCAAGCGGCCGCGCGACTCAAGCCATTGCTAGAGCAGATCGATGGCTTCATATCGATCGAGCGCTTCGCGAGCCTCTCGCAGCCGCGCCGCATCTTGTCGCTGTCGTTCTGGCGCGATGAGGACGCGATCGCGCGCTGGCGGAACGTGGAAGCGCACCGTGAAGTCCAGGCCGCGGGGCGAGCGGACATCCTCGCCGAATATCGTCTGCGCGTGGCCCATGTCGTTCGGGATTACAGCATGAGCGAGCGGACGCAGGCGCCTGCGGATTCGCAACGCGCGCATGACGCGGCTCGGACCTGACCGCTACAGGCCAAACAGCCTGCGCGCGTTGCCAGAACGGATCTTGGCCTTCTCCTCCTCCGTCAGATCGAGGCGCTCCAGTGCATCCACTGTTCTGCCCAGCCCCACCTGCGGATAATCCGAGCCAAGCATCACGTGATCCATGCCCACGTTGCGCAGCGTCCAGATGAACTCGGCCTCCAGCGGCGAGTCTGCCGCCATCAGCACTGCTCCTGAGATCTCGAAGTTCACGTTCTCCATGGCAAAGCCGTCCGCGGTCCGTGCCAGTGCAAGGATGTTCCAGAAGCGGAAATTCATTGCCCCGATGTGGGCGAAGATGAACTTCGTGCCCGGCACTCGCGCCGCCAGATTGAAGAGCTTCTCGCTATCGCCCGGGAGAATGTGGGCGTTATCCATCAGCACGATCATGCCGAGGTCGCCGGCCTTGCGTACCAATGTCTCCACCCGCGGATCCGCGACATCGAAACGTTGCGTGTGGGCATGGAGCTTCAGAACCTTCACTCCAGCGGCGGCCACGCGCGCCAGCTCGCGCAGCGCGGCTGATCTGTCGTAAGGATGGACGGTGGCGATGGGCAGCACTTGCGGATGCTTTGTAGCGAGCGCAATCACGCCGTCGTTGCCTGCTCGCACTTTGTCCAACTGACCTTGCAACGCCTGGTGCGGCCCTCCAAACCACATCGCGCCCAGCCCCGCCAGTGCGACGCCGGCGGCTTCCACGTCGGCCTGGTAGGCACGCAGCGATGACTCTCCGTCACGAAGGTGAACATGCACATCGAACACCGGTACATCGCCAGCGGCGGTGCCGCCGAGCAGGAAGAGAAAGACCAGCAGTGTTCGCATCATGCTCTCCTCGGATCCCTAGGGCCTGGGAGCATAGCAGCAAGGCCAGCCGCACCGTGGTGCTGCGAAAACGGCGCTCCGGGTTGCGATATCAGCTCCCTGATGCAACAGTCCTGCACTTCAGCACCATCGCCGCGCCGCGGCCGGAACTGATATGCCTCATCCACCCCTTCCCGTCGACGGCAGCTGCATGTGCGGTCAATCGCGTATGCGCATCAGTCTTGCGCCGATCATCACGATGGCATGCCATTGCCGTGGGTGTCAGCAGATGAGCGCAAGTGCGTTCTCGCTCTCGGTACTGGTGCCCGCGGACGGATTCACGGTGACCCAGGGCACGCCGCAGATCGGCGCGCTGCACGGGCCCGACCAGTATTTGTATTGTCCACGCTGCCTCAACTGGCTGTTCACGGTTCCTGCTGGTGTGCCCTTCGTCAATGTGCGACCCGTGCTCTTCGACGTGCCGCTCTGGCGGATTCCCTTCGCCGAAACTTGCGTCGATGAGAAGCTGCCGTGGGCAACGACACCAGCCCGGCACAGCTTCGCTCAGTATCCACCGCCTGAGCAGTACGGCCCGCTTACGGCTGCGTATGCGGAGTGGGTTGCCGCGCAGATCACGGGCGGTCACGCAACGACGGAGTTTTGAACGTGGATGGCTAAATTTCTTCGGCAGCGGACAATGCCTGACAGCTCCTATCATCTATAAGGAGTTATCGTGTCAGGGTCGAACCAACAAGAAAGGAAGGCGCATGGGGGATTTCGCATTTCAGACCGGCGCGTGGCGTGTGCACCACCGCAAGCTCAAGGAGCGGCTGGTCGGCTCAACCGAATGGTTGGAGTTTTCCGGCACCTGCCACGCCTGGGAGGTCATGGGCGGAGAAGCGAACGTCGAAGATCAGGTTCTTGACGATCCAACAGGTGCGTATCGAGCCTCCGCGTTCCGACGCCGCGCGCCGGAGACGGGCGAATGGTCGATATGGTGGTTCGACGGGCGCTCCGGAACCGTCGATCCGCCGGTGCAGGGAAAATTCGAGAACGGAATCGGTCGCTTCTACACCGAAGACCAGCTACGAGGGCGACCGATCAAGATACGTTTCGTCTGGTCCGACATCAGCGCCAACAGCGCACGTTGGGAACAAGCCTTCTCCAATGATGGCGGCGCCACTTGGGAAGTGAATTGGACCATGACTTTCGAGCGGGTGCCGGAATGATCGGCCGCCGTGCCAGGCGCCACTGAACACAGCATCTCGCTGCACCACGCAACCCTTGACAGCGACATCGGCTTCAGCCGATTGCCGGCGACGAGTCGTCGAAGCCCTTCTTGCGACCGCCAGGGGTCGAAGCCTAGCCTCGAAGGATTGCGGACCGGGATGGCTTGGAAGTCGGAGATCGCACAATGTGTACAGCAGCAAATTACACAACGAAGGATCACTACTTCGGCCGGAATCTCGATCTCGAATTCTCGTACAACGAATCGGTGTGCATCACGCCCAGGAACTACGTGTTCGACTTCCGCAGAATGCCCGCAGTGGAGAGTCACTACGCCATGATCGGCATGGCGCTGGTCGCAGACGATTATCCGCTCTACTACGACGGCACGAACGAGCGCGGGCTGAGCATGGCCGGCCTGAACTTTCCCGGCAATTGCGACTACAAGCCCGAAGCCCAGGGCAAGACGAACATCACGCCATTCGAATTCGTCCCGTGGATACTCGGCCGATGCACGACCGTGGACGAAGCCAGGAAAGCGCTCGTCGACCTGAACCTGGTGAATATTTCGTTCAGCGAGAAGCTGCCGTTGTCGCCTCTGCATTGGATCATCTCAGATAGAAGCGCCTCCATCACGGTGGAGTCGGTCAAGGAGGGACTGAAGGTCTACGACAACCCGATCGGCGTTCTGACGAACAATCCCACGTTCGACATCCAGACTTTTCGTCTGAACGATTTCATGAGTCTGTCGATCAACCCCCCGGAGAATCACTTCTCCCCCGATTTGAAATTGGACACGTACAGCCGCGGGATGGGCGCGATGGGCCTGCCGGGAGATCTTTCATCCGCCTCCCGCTTCGTGAAGGCCGCCTTCACGAAGGCCAACTCCCTGTCCGGTGATTCAGAGTCCGAATCAATCAGCCAGTTCTTCCACATCCTTGGAGCCGTCGCTCAACAGAGAGGCTTGGTGAAGGTGGGCGACAAGTTCGAAATCACGATCTACTCCTCGTGCTGCAACACCAACACGGGCGTCTACTACTACACGACCTATGAGAACAGCCAGATCACCGGTGTCGACATGCACCGCGCAGATCTCGATGGGCGCAAGCTCGTGAGCTTCCCTCTGATCAAGGGTCAGCAGATCAAGATGCAGAACTGACTCGACATCCGGCGACGACGGCGGCGGCGCCGAATCGCAAGGCGCGTCAGCGCGGTGAATTCCTGCGTTCGATCCGCGATCGTCGAGTCACGAAACCCCAGACGGACGTGAAGGATTCGCGATGGGACGCACTGCGCCTCGGCTATTCAGGCTCACTTCTCCGGTTGAAGAAACTCGGTCCGATACTCGAGACCGAGCCGTTCCGCCTTCTCCTTGAAAGCCTGCATCTCCTCATCGGTGAGCTTGGGCGCAGGTTCATCGCGACCTGCAGCGGGCGTCCCCATCTCGCGAAAAAAATCCTCCTGACCTGCGGGTGAGCAGACGCACAGGATGTGAAGTTTCGTGTCCGTTGCATTACGAAAGAAGTGAGGCGCGTTGGCGGGAATGTTGACGGTCTCCCCTGCACGCACCGTCTGCTTCCTGCCCCGAAAATGCAGTTCGGCCTCCCCTTCCAGGATATGAAACATCTCCTCGAAGTCATGGCGATGAGGACCCGGCCCCGCGCACGGCGGGACGTTGAAATCGAGAAGGCAATACTGTCCGTTGGTATCTTTGCCGCTGATCAGAACGGTATAGGTGCCACCCGCGAGATGAATGTGCTCGAGCGTCGCGTCGTCCAGCCGAACGTGAGTCAATTCTCGGGCCGGATCATCGGGTGGCAGTGGCAAATCGGATGGACGTCCATAGATCCTGGAGCTGGTCATGTCTTGTTTCCTTCTATCTAGAGGGACCGTTTCTGACAGCGCGCGCACTGCTGCGCGACCTCACCTCATGTGGCGCCGGACACGCGCATCATCACGCCGGAGATCACCATCTCGATCCCAAGCGCGATCTGCAACACGCCGAAGACCGCGCCGAGAATCTTGAGCGATCCTGCACCGAGCCACTTCATCAGACGATGAGCGAAGATCATTGCGAACAGATTGATGACCATGATCGCGAGTGAGATGCCGAAAATCGACAGCTTCACGTCTGCGTCCGGGGCGTAAGCGACGAATACGATCAGCACGCCGATGCCATACGGCGTGACGATCGAGGGAAACGCAAGCGGCGACAGCGCAAGCTCACGCGACGGCGGCTTCGCCGGTTCCGCGGGCGGTGCAGCGCTCTGACTACCCAGGACGTTGCGCAGAGACGCCAGCGTCAGCAGCAGCCCCGCGGCGATGATCAGTGCCGGGCGCGACACCCCCCACTGCGTCAACAAGCCCGCGCCGATCGCGATCGCGATCAGGAGCGCGATAACGGCGAATCCGAACGCACGCAACGCAATCGCATGCCGCAATGGAGCATCGGCGGCACGCGTCATGGCGGAGAACAACGGAATGAGCGAAACCGGCCCCATCATCATGAATACCAGCGTGCTGAGCTGGCCCAGCGGAAACACGCCGTCCGCCGTCATGGAGAGTCACACCACGGGACTGCGGCCACGAGACTCGGATCCGACACGACGACGTCGGCGCCTTCCGCGGCAAGGCATTGACCCGTCGCGCCGCCGACCGCACCGCCGGCACCGGTGATGATCACGCAGTAGCCCTCCAAGCTGAACAGCCCGCCAAGCATCTGGTATGGATCGTGAGCCATCGTGCACCTTCGTATGGACGTGCTGGGGCGGTCAGTCGAGCTCCTGAACGCCTCCGCCACTGACGGTCAATACTTGCCCGCTCACCCAGCTGGCGGCCGGCGAGCACAAGAAGAGGGCCGCGTATGCGATATCCCTGCCTTCGCCGAGCCGACCGAGCGGCGTGCGTTTCAGCATGGCGCTTTCGACGTCGGGCGTGAGCACGCTCGCAAGCGCAGCAGTCTTGATCGCGCCGGGCGCGATCGCATTGACGCGAATCCGCTGCGGGCCGAGATCGAACGCGATGTTGCGCGTGAGGTGGCTCTCGGCCGCTTTCGCTGAAGCGTACGACGCCATGCGTGCGCTCTTGTTCTCGCCTGCCATCGACGTGATATTCAAGATCGCGCCGCCGCCTGCCTTCTCGATGTGAGGCGCACAGAGCTGCGCGAGATTGAAGACGGAAAACACATTGAGCTGATACGCCCAGACGAATGTCTCCATCGACATGTCGAAGGGCTTCGGTCCGCCGCCGCCAGCGTTGTTTACGAGGATATGGATCGCGCCGAACTCGCTGAGCGCCGCATCGACAAGCGCCTTGCGTGCGTTCGCGTCAGTAACATCGCATGCCACACCGGCTGCGCGCCCGCCGCGCCTCGCGATGCCGTTCCCGACTTCGTCGGCCGTGTCTTTGTTGACATCGCTGACCACGACCCCTGCACCAGCCTCCGCGAACAGCTCGGCGATCGCGCGCCCGATACCGGCACCAGCACCCGTGACGATCGCCACTTGATGATCGAGCCGGAAGACATCTGTGACTGATGGCATGGCAACTTACCTGCACCTGAGACGGTGCGCCGTCTACTCGGTGTCCGACAGTCGTCCTGAGTGGCGTCCGGCTCACTGTGTGCGGCATCGCACGCATCATCGCAGCCACAATGTGCGCCTCTGCAGGCTGAGGGCAGCATCCGTGATTTCCTCGGATCTCGTGACTGACCGCGGCGCACGAGGGAATGGGATGTCGGTAAGTGGATCGGCGTCATTCCGTCAGGATTGCTAGCCCGCCCGGATTGAGCCCGGTCGAGAATGGCGCACCTGGCACAAGAGCAATCGCCCCGGTCGTGGCGTCGATGGTGTACACGTTCACCTGCCCGGAGCTCTGATTGGAAACGTACAGAAACTTGCCACTCGGATCCGTCTTGATCTCCAGCGGCGAGGTGCCGTTGCCGAAGGGCGAGCCCGGCAGCGGTGTCAGTGCGCCGGTCGCGCCATTGATGCTATAGGCACTGATGTCGTTGGAATTCTGGTTCGTCACATACAAGAAGCGCCCGCTGGACTCGACCGCCGCGAACACCGCCTGATTGCCGCCGGTAGCGAACGGAGAGCCGGCGACGGGCGACAGAGCACCCGTGTCATCGTCGATGGTGAAGGCAGCCACCGAAGTACTGTACGTCGGGACGTATAGGAACTTGCCGCGAGGATCGACCGCAAGGGCACGAGCGTACAACGGAGCGTTCAACGAAGCGACGCCGACCGGTGTCAACGCGCCAGTGGCGGCATCGATCGCGTATCCGAAGACCGATCTGTCGTTGAAGGAGGCGGTGTAAAGATACTTTCCGTTCGGCGTGATGAGCGAGTACAGCGGCTGGCCGCCGGTCGACACGGGTGCACCCAAGGCCGTCAGTGCGCCCGTAACGGCGTCGATCGCGAACCCCGCGACTGAATTGCCGGACTGGCCAATGACATAAATAAATCTGCCATCCGGCGTGATGCTGATCGTGCGCGGCGCATTAGTGGCAACAGCGTAAGGTGACCCCGGCAGTACGCTCAACGTGCCATTCACGGCATCCACAGCATAGCCAAAGATCCTGTTGGAGGATCTGTGGGGCATATATAGGAACCGCTGGTCCGCTGAGAGCGCCAAGCTGAAGGAATAGTCTGCTTGGGCGAGGATCGATGATGCGTGTGAAAGTAAGCCCGTGGCGGGATCGATCGAGTACACGCTCAGATCGTCGCTTGCGGCGGCACCCGACATGAAAACCAGGCGGGGAATGGGGGCCTCGCAGGTGACTGCCACGTTCGTGACGCCGGCATTCGTAACGCTTCCAGTGGCCTTGCTCACGGCGCAGTTCCGTGGAGGCACGCTTGGATGTGCGTCCACCGTGACCGAATAGGCCGTGCCGACGGGGAGCGCGGTCGAGAATGCGAAGGTTCCATCCGCGGACACGGCCACCGTTTCGCTGCCATTGAGCTTCAGCACGAGATTGCTCTCGTAGC
>JAEYXD010000017.1 GCA_023428645.1 Pseudomonadota bacterium | reverse complement strand
AGTTTTCGACTTCGACCGCTTACATGTACTCCACCTATGACGAGGAGTGCGAAGCGAACCCGACCGATCGCAAGAAGATCATGATTCTCGGCGGCGGTCCGAACCGCATCGGCCAGGGCATCGAGTTCGATTACTGCTGCGTGCATGCGGCGCTCGCGCTGCGCGAGGCGGGCTTCGAGACGATCATGGTGAACTGCAATCCGGAGACGGTCTCGACCGACTACGACACCTCCGATCGTCTGTACTTCGAGCCGCTGACGTTCGAGGACGTCATGGAGATCATCGACAAGGAAAAGCCGGTCGGCGTGATCGTGCAGTATGGCGGCCAGACGCCGCTCAAGCTGTGTCGCGCGCTCGAGGCGGCGGGCGCACCGATCATCGGCACGACGCCGGATTCGATCGACATCGCCGAGGATCGCGAGCGCTTCCAGCAGCTCGTGCAGAAGCTGGATCTGAAGCAGCCGCCGAACTGCACCGCGCGCACGGAAGAACAGGCGCTGTCGATGGCGAAGACGGTCGGCTTTCCGCTCGTCGTCCGACCTTCCTACGTGCTGGGCGGCCGCGCGATGGAAGTCGTGTTCACCGAGGACGATTTGCGCACCTACATGACGGACGCGGTGAAGGTCTCGAACGACAGCCCCGTGCTGCTCGATCGATTCCTGGATCTCGCGATCGAGGTCGACGTCGACGCGATCTGCGATGGCGAGGACGTGTACATCGGCGGCATCATGGAGCACGTCGAGCAGGCGGGGGTGCACTCGGGCGACTCGGGCTGCTCGCTGCCGCCGAACAGCCTGAGCGCGGAAACGCAGGCGGAGCTCAAGGAGCAGACGCGCAAGCTGGCCCGCGCGCTGAACGTCGTCGGCTTGATGAACATTCAGTTCGCGATTCAGAGCGGCGTCATCTACATTCTCGAGGTGAATCCGCGCGCCTCGCGCACCGTGCCGTTCGTGTCGAAGGCGACGGGTGTGCCGCTCGCGAAAATGGCGGCACGCGTGATGGCCGGCGCCAAGCTGAAAGACCTCGGGCTCACGGGCGAGCGCACGCCGAAGTTCTTCGCGGTGAAGGAATCGGTGTTCCCGTTCGCGAAGTTCCCGGAGGCCGACCCGATCCTTGGCCCGGAAATGAAATCGACGGGCGAGGTCATGGGTACTGGCCGCTCGTTCGGCGAAGCATATGCGAAGGCGCAGCTGGCTTCGGGTGTCACGTTGCCCACGCGCGGCGTCTGTTTGTTGAGCGTCCGCGAGCGTGACAAGCCCGCCGCCGTGACGCTCGCGCGCCGGCTGCTCGCGCAAGGGTTCGAGATCGTCGCGACCTCGGGCACGGCAAAGGCGATTTCCGACGCCGGGCTCGTTTGCCGCACGGCGAACAAGGTTCGCGAAGGTCGTCCGCACATCGTGGACATGATCAAGAACGACGAGATCGCCTTGATCGTGAATACGACGGAAGGCAAGCAGGCGATTTCCGAGTCGCGCTCGATTCGCCGCGAAGCAGTGCACAAGCGCATTACTTACTACACGACGGTGGCTGCGGGTCTTGCGACTTGCGACGCCATCGCCCACATGAACGATGTGGACGTGAATCGTCTGCAAGACCTGCATCAAGAGGTAGTCGCATCGTGAAACGGATGCCACTCACAGCCAAAGGCGCAGAACGCCTGCGCGTCGAGCTCAAGCGTCTGAAGACCGAGGATCGCCCGCGCGTGATCGCGGCGATCGCCGAGGCGCGCAGCCACGGCGATCTGAGCGAGAACGCCGAGTACCACGCAGCGCGCGAGCAGCAGAGCTTCATCGAAGGTCGCATCAAGGACGTCGAGGCGCATCTGTCGAACTCGGAGATCATCGACGTGACGACGCTCGCTCCGGGCGGCAAGGTCGTATTCGGCGCGACGGTCGATCTCGAGGATCAGGACGATGGCAACAAGGTCGTCTACCAGATCGTCGGCGACGCGGAAGCCGACATCAAAACCGGCCTGATCTCGGTGTCCTCGCCGATCGCGCGGGCGCTCGTCGGCAAGAACGAAGGCGATATCATCGACGTCGTGGCGCCGAACGGTACGCGCTCGTACGAGATCATCGCCGTCCGTTACGTCTAGCGGCTCGCGTGATCGCTCAGCGTATCGCTGGTGTGCTGCTGGCGCTGTGGGCCGGCAGTCTCCTGACGATCTGCGGGCTCGTCGCCCCGAGCCTGTTCGCGGTGCTGGAGCGCAGCGCCGCCGGACGGCTCGCCGCGCGCTTTTTTTTCGCGGAGACGATCATCGGCGTGAGCGTCGCGGTCTGCGTGCTCATCCTGCAGCGGATTGCGGGGTTCGCGCTGCCGCGTACGGCTCTGATCGCGATCATCGTCGGCGCGCTCGCGCCGTTGTCGAGCGAGCTGATCCTGGGTCCGATGATGCAGGCCGCGCGCAATGCCGGCGACATGGCGCGCTTCGGCGCGCTGCACGGGGTGTCAGCGCTGCTGTTCTTTGTCGCGTGCGTGAGTGCGGTGATCGCCGTATGGACGTTCAATCGCCCGGCAGCGTGATGCGGGGCTTGTCCTTGCTCGGACGGTAGAACACGCCAACGTTACCGATGCGCTGCACCAGGGCGCTCGCCGTCGTTTTCGCCAGTTCGTCCAGGATGAGATCGCGTTCCTCGCGATCGCCCACACGGGCGCGCACTTTGACGAGCTCGTGTGCGCCGAGCGCGATGTCCAGCTCACGGGTGACGGCGGGGGACAGGCCAGATTGGCCGATCAAGACAATCGGATCGCGGCCGTGTGCGAGGCCACGCAGGTACTTACGCTGTTTCTCGGAAAGGTTCATCGTCGTGTGGGTGAGTGGGCGGTTGCGCGTTCAGGCGCGGATTCTGGGCGATCCCGTCGCATCGTGCACGCCGAACTCCAGGTTGCAGTGACGAAGCGAACGCGACGAGCCTCGTTCGTCGTGGCGCCAGCGCTGCTGCGGATCGTGGACGCCAGCGTCGGGGAATCGGCGCGGCGGCGGCTTGCAATCTCCGGGTTGGCCCCCAGGCTTGCCGCATTGCCGTCGACCGTCATGGCTGAGCCGGTGCATCTCCTTGAACCTCATCGAATTTTGCGCAACGCACGCGACCACGCGGGCGCGGACCTTGCGTGCATGTTTTCCAACGCCGTCCTTTGCGGCCGTTGGAACGGACGCTTCATGCGTTGTCGCCCACGGTGAAGGTACGCAAACCCCTGGCGGCACGCCGTTCGTTCCGGAACTTTATTTGTCGGCGCGCGCCTTTAATCGGCAACCCATGTTCGTCCGCAACGAACCGCGAGTGGAAATCGGCGCCATGAGTCCCATAAACGACACATCATCCGCGGTCTCATCGCAGAGGAAGGGTTTGCTTCTGGCGTTGTTCGCGGAGGATGTAGTAGTGTCGGTTGCACACATCACCTCTTCTGTCAACGCTCACTCCACGTTTTGGTCCATCACCTGCCGCGACGCCGTGAGCTCCTGAGGGTCAGACTTTGAACGATCTCGCCAAAAACATCGTGCTCTGGATCGTGATCGCAGTCGTCGTTGCGACTGTGGTCAGCAACTTCAGCGGACGCCAACCCACCGACGGCCGGATGGCCTATTCGACGTTCCTTCAGCAGGTCAAGGACGGCGGCGTCGAGTCCGTCGTATTCAAAGGCAAGACGATCGAAGGCGTACGCAAGAACGGACAATCGTTCACGGTCTACAACCCCGAAACCGAAAATACGGCGCTGATCGGCACGTTGACGCAGGCCGACGTGAAAATCGACGCGGCGGAGCCCGAGCGCCAATCGCTGCTGATGCAGCTGTTCCTGTCTTCCTTCCCGATCCTCTTGCTCATCGCGGTCTGGGTGTACTTCATGCGCCAGATGCAAGGAGGCGCGGGCGGCCGCGGCGCCATGTCGTTCGGCAAGAGTAGGGCGCGCCTGCTGGGCGAGGATCAGGTGCAAGTGACGTTCGCCGACGTCGCGGGCGTCGACGAGGCGAAGGAAGAAGTCGTCGAGATCGTCGAGTTCCTCAAGGACCCGGGCAAGTTCCAGCGCCTGGGCGGCAAGATTCCTCGCGGCGTGCTGATGGTCGGCTCGCCGGGTACCGGTAAGACGCTGCTCGCCCGTGCGATCGCCGGCGAAGCGAAGGTGCCGTTCTTCACGATTTCCGGTTCGGACTTCGTGGAGATGTTCGTCGGCGTCGGTGCCTCGCGTGTGCGCGACATGTTCGATCAGGCGAAGAAGCACGCGCCCTGCATCATCTTCATCGACGAAATCGACGCGGTGGGTCGGCATCGTGGCGCCGGCCTCGGCGGCGGCCACGACGAGCGCGAACAGACCTTGAACCAGTTGCTCGTCGAGATGGACGGTTTCGAAGGCACGGAAGGCGTCATCGTCATCGCGGCGACGAATCGCCCCGACGTGCTCGATCCGGCGCTGCTGCGTCCGGGCCGTTTCGATCGTCAGGTCGTCGTCCCGCTGCCGGACGTGCGCGGCCGCGAGCAGATCCTCAAGGTCCACATGCGCAAGCTGCCGCTCGCCGAGGACGTGAAGCCGCAAGTCATCGCGCGCGGCACACCGGGCTTCTCTGGCGCCGATCTGGCGAACCTGACGAACGAGGCGGCGTTGTTCGCCGCGCGCGCGAACCGTCGCACGGTGTCGATGGACGAGTTCGAGCGGGCGAAGGACAAGATCATGATGGGTGCCGAGCGGCGCTCCATGGTGATGGACGAGCAGGAGAAGCGCCTGACGGCCTATCACGAGGCGGGTCACGCGATCATCGGCTTGACCGTGCCGGAGCACGACCCGGTCTACAAAGTGACGATCATTCCGCGCGGCCGTGCGCTCGGCGTCACGATGTTCCTGCCGGAGGCGGACCGTTACAGCACGAGCAAGCGCCGGCTCGAAAGCCGCATCGCAACGCTGTTCGGCGGCCGCTTGGCGGAAGAAATCATCTTCGGGCCGGAGTCGGTGACGACCGGCGCTTCGAACGACATCGAGCGCGCGACCGAGATCGCTCGCAACATGGTCACGAAGTGGGGTCTGTCCGACAAGCTCGGCCCGCTCACCTACAGCGAAGATCAAGGCGAGGTGTTCCTCGGTCGCCAGGTCACCCAGCACAAGCAAGTGTCCGACGTGACGGCGCACGTGATCGACGAGGAGGTGCGGCGGTTGATCGACTCGAACTACAACCGCGCGAAGGACATCCTCACGTCGAACATGGACAAGCTGCACAAGATGGCCGAGGCGCTCGTCAAGTACGAGACGATCGACGAGACGCAGATCAAGGACATCATGGAAGGCCGCGATCCGCGTCCGCCGGCCGGCTGGGACGACACGGCGAGCACGCCGCCGAGCGGCAAGAATCGCGAGCGCGAGAAGCCGGAAGGCACGATCGGCAAGCCGGCGAGTCAGCACTGACTCCTACCCCCTCCCCCGCGTAGCGGGGGAGGGTTGGGGAAGGGGCGCGCGAAGCGCGAGAATTCAGAAGGGCAGCAGTCAGCAAGTCTGCTGCCCTTTTCATTTCGCCATGCGTTTGCTCACCCGCCGATTCGGCCTTAGCCTTCCTTCCCCCTGCCGCCCTCTACCCAAATGCACCTGCGTTGCGGATCACGGACTCTCGACCTCACGACGCCTGTCGTGATGGGCATTCTCAATGTCACGCCCGACTCGTTTTCGGACGGCGGCAAATTCGCCGCGCGCGATGCGGCGCTTGCACACGCGCTCGCGATGATCGACGCCGGCGCGGGCATCATCGATATCGGCGGTGAGTCGACGCGCCCTGGCGCGGCCGATGTGGACGAGGCGGACGAGATCCGGCGCGTCGTGCCGGTCATCGAAGCACTCGCTCGCCGCACGGAGGTGCCGATCTCGGTGGACACCAGCAAGCCCGGTGTCATGCGTGCCGCGCTCGCAGCGGGGGCGAGCGTCATCAACGACGTTCGTGCCCTGACGGAGCGAGGCGCTCTGGAAATCGCCGCCGCGAGCGATGCCGCGATCTGTCTCATGCACATGCAGGGCGAGCCACGTTCGATGCAGCACGATCCCGTCTACGATGACGTCGTGCGCGAGGTTCGCGATTATTTGCACGATCGAATGCGCGCGTGCGTCGCAGCAGGAATCGCCTCGGACCGCATCGTGCTCGACCCCGGTATCGGATTCGGCAAGCGGCTTGAGCATAATCTCGATCTGCTCGCGCACCTGCCGTCGCTGCTCGCGCTGGGTCGACCGGTGTTGATCGGCGTATCGCGCAAGTCGATGTTCGGCGCCCTGTTGGGCCGTCCGCTCGAGCGGCGCCTTGCTGGAGGACTGGCGATCGCGACCGCATCGGTGCTCGCGGGAGCGAGTATTCTGCGGGCTCACGATGTGGCGGAGACCGTCGACGCGGTGAAGGTTGCGGCTTCGCTGCGCGCAGCGGGATATCGAGGCGAATCACGATGACGCGAAAGTATTTTGGCACCGACGGTGTGCGTGGCAGTGTCGGCGAAGCGCCGCTCACGGTGGATTTCACGCTCCGGCTGGCAAGCGCCGCGGCGCGCGTGCTCGCCCCAGCAGGCGGCACGGTGCTCGTCGGCAAGGACACGCGGCTGTCCGGCTACATGTTCGAAGCGGCGCTGGAGGCGGGCTTCACGGCTGCCGGTGTCAACGTCATGTTGATCGGCCCATTGCCGACGCCCGGCATCGCCTATCTCACGAAGCATTTCGAATGCAGCTTCGGCGTCGTGATCAGCGCGTCGCACAATCTGTATCAAGACAATGGCATCAAGTTCTTCGGCGCGGACGGCGGCAAGCTGTCCGATGAGATCGAGGCCGAGATCGAACGCCACATCGATGAACTGCCCGTGACGAAATCGTCGGGCGAACTCGGCCGCGCGACGCGCGTCGACAAGTCGCGCGTGCGCTATCAGGAATTTTGTGCCTCGACCGTGCCCGATCTGGATCTCAGCGGCTTCAAGCTCGTCATCGATTGCGCGAATGGCGCGGGCTACAAGGTGGGGCCGCGCATCCTCGCGGACCTCGGCGCGGAAATCGTCCCGATCGGCTGCTCACCGAACGGACGCAACATCAATCTGAACTGCGGCTCGACCTCACCCGAGCTGCTGCAGCTCACGGTGCCGGGTGTGCGCGCACAGGCGGGCATTGCGCTCGACGGCGACGGCGATCGCCTCGTGATGGTCGATCACCTCGGCCGCATCATCGACGGCGATCAGCTGCTGTACATCATCGCGCGCGATCGCAAGGCGCGCGGCCTGCTGCGCGGTCCGGTCGTCGGCACGGTCATGAGCAACCTGGGCTTGGAGCACGCGCTGCAAAAGGAAGGCATTGCCTTCAAGCGCGCGAAGGTCGGCGATCGTTACGTGCTCGAGTTGCTGAAGTCGAGCGACGGCATGCTGGGCGGCGAGACCTCGGGGCACCTGTTGTGCCTTGATCGCACGACGACCGGCGATGCGCTCATCAGCGCGTTGCAGGTGCTCGACATCATGAAGCGCACCGGCCGCAGTCTGGCGGAGTTGGCGGCGCCGATGCAGAAGTACCCGCAGGTGCTGGAAAACGTGCGTATGAGGCATCGAATCGACCCGGTGGCATCGCCCGCGATCCAAGAGGCCGTGTCGCACGCCGAGCGCCGCCTCGGCAACACTGGCCGCATCGTGCTGCGTCCGTCGGGCACCGAGCCGGTGATCCGCGTCATGGTCGAAGGCAGCGACGAAGCGCTGGTGCGCGAGCTTGCGAAGAGCCTGGCGGCATCCGTCGCCCTGGCCGCCGAAGCCGCGTAATCGCGGTTTGCTTTCCCGTGGTGCGGCCGTTAAGCTTCCGCGCCTTTTTTGGCGGGCACCGCTTTGCGGTTGATCCGCTGACGAACGAGCGCAGGGCGCATTGTTGAGCCTGGCCTCGCACACGAAGTCTTTTACGAGGTGCGCATGCGACGACCTTTCGTCGCCGGAAATTGGAAGATGCACGGCTCCCGCGCCGAAAACGCGGAGCTGATCGAGGCGTTGTTGCTCGGCATGCCGGGGCAAACGACCGCCGAAATCGCCGTGTGTCCGCCGTCCGTGTATCTCTGGGAGGTCGGTCGACTGCTGAAGGCGTCGAACGTGTCGCTCGGTGCTCAGAACGTATGCGCGGAGGCGATTGGCGCTTTCACGGGCGAGGCCTCCGCGGCGATGTTGAAGGACGTGGGCTGCCGGTATGTGATCGTCGGCCACTCCGAGCGCCGTGCCATCTACAAAGAGGACGACGCGCTCGTCGCGCGGAAATTCCTCGCGGTGCGAGGGCAGGGCATGACCCCGATCCTCTGTGTCGGCGAAACGTTGGACGAGCGCGAGCGCGGTGCTACGAACGACGTCGTGACGCGTCAGCTGACAGCCGCGTTGGACCTGGCGGGCGTGGCGGCCTTCGCGGATGCGATCGTCGCTTACGAACCGGTGTGGGCGATCGGCACCGGCAAGAATGCGACGCCGGAACAGGCGCAAGCGGTTCATGCGCATATTCGCTCCGTCGTCGAGGCGCGCGATGCTAAGATCGCGGCCCGTCTGCGGATCCTGTACGGCGGCAGCGTGAAGGCGAGCAATGCTCGCGAGATCTTCGCGATGCCGGACGTCGACGGCGGCCTGATCGGCGGTGCGTCGTTGAAGGCGGACGAATTCTTGAAGATCTGCGCCGCGGTGCAGGTGCACTGATCGAGACGGAATATGAACTGGCTAAACACGATCACAACAGTCGTACACGTGCTGCTCGCCGCGGGCATCGTCGGGCTCGTGCTGTTGCAACGTGGTAAAGGCGCCGACGCTGGTGCAGGATTCGGTGCCGGCGCGTCGGGCACGGTGTTCGGTGCGCGCGGCTCGGCTTCGTTCTTGTCGCGCACGACGGCGACGCTCGCGGCCTTGTTCATCGGGACGAGCCTGCTGCTCGCGTACATGGGTGGTCGACGGGTCGAAGCGCCGAGCAGCGTGATCGACCGTGTGCAGACGCCATCGAGCACTGAAGCACCGCCGGCGTTGCCGAGCGATGCACCGCCTGCGGAAGCGCCGGCGCAGAATTCGAATCAGAACGAAACGCCCGCTCCGTAAGCGAGTGGTGCGCGCTGCCGGGATCGGCAGCTAAACTTGCGTTTGAAGTCGATCGCACCCACCAGCGATCGCAACCGCTTTCGGTGCGGATGTGGTGGAACTGGTAGACACGCTACCTTGAGGTGGTAGTGACGAAAGTCGTGGAGGTTCGAGTCCTCTCATCCGCACCAACCTTCTTCGCCGCCTCTCCCTGACGGGAGAGGGCTGGCGA
>JAEYXD010000251.1 GCA_023428645.1 Pseudomonadota bacterium | reverse complement strand
CTTTTCGAGCGCACCGTCGAATGCGAGCTGCCAGGAGTCCGCTTGGTGATTCACGGCCACGGGCTTGAGGCTCGCCATCCGCACCTCGAGCATGCAGCGCTTGTCCGATTCGCCGTGCTTGCCCGCGTTCTCGTCGGTCAGATGCATTTCCACGCGGGTGATGCGATCACCGAAGCGGTCGAGCGTGTCGCGGATGATGTCCGCAAATCGCTGCTCTACGTCTGCCCCAAGGCGTACATGGTTACCGTGATTCACTTGAATTTGCATGTCGTCCTCGTCTCGAATTCACTCTTTCGCTACACCAATCGGCGGCGCCGGACTTGGTTCCTCGCGATCCACCGTCGTCGTGCGGTCAATGCTAGCGCAAGGCACGGCGGGTCGTCCCCGCTGACCGCGCATGATCGGAATTACACCTGCAATCGATTTTTGACAAGCTTCAGCCGGCGCGCAGCGCGCGCTCGACGCTCGCGGCCATCGCGAGCAGCTGCGGATCACGCCCGCCGAGTGTCGCGAGCGTGAGACCCACCGGCGCCTCGGGCGGCGCATGGCACGGAATCGAGATCGCGCAGCCATCCATGAAGTTGACGATGCTGGGATTGCGCAGCGCGAGCGCGTTCACGCGCGCGTAGACCTCGTCGTCGTCGAGCAGCGCGATCGGCGGGGCGACGATCGGCACGGTCGGCATCAGCATTGCATCGAAACTCATCAGCTCCGTCGCGATGCGCTCGATGAAGCTCGTCCGCGCGCGCAGCAGCTGAATATAGTCCGCCGCGTCTTGCTCCTTGCCGCGCAAGATGCGCGCCAGCACGCGCGGATCATAGGCAGCGGCGTGGCGCGCGATCCAGTCGCGGTGAGTTGCATACGCTTCCGGCGGCGCGAGCCCGCCCTTGTGATTGAGCGCCGGCAATTCGAGGAGCTGCGCAAGCGGCATCGCGACGACTTCCGCGCCCTGTGCGGCGATACGCGCGAGCGTACGCTCGAAGGTGCGTGCGACATGCGCGTCCATGTCGTCCAGCACGAGGCTCTGCGGTACGGCGAAGCGCAAGCCGCGCAGCGGCAGCGACACGAGCGGCTCGATCGGCTCGCCCGCGAGTACGGCGTCGAGAATCGCGCAGCACTCGACCGAATTCGCGAGCGGACCGATCGAATCGAGCGATGGCGACAGCGGCAAGGCACCGGCGAGCGGCACGCGCCGCGCGGTGGGCTTGAAACCGACGATGCCGCACATCGCGGCCGGAATGCGGCACGAGCCGCCGGTGTCGGTGCCGAGCGCGCCGAATGCCATGCCGTCGGTGATCGAAACCGCGGCGCCGCTGGACGAGCCGCCGGGGATGCGGCGCGTTGCACGATCGAACGGATTCGCGGGTGTGCCGTAGTGGCGGTTCAAGCCGAGCCCGGAGAATGCAAACTCGGTCATGTTCGTGCGGCCGATCGGAACGAAGCCAGCGGCGATCAGGCGCGCGACGCTCGGCGCGTCGCGCGTCGCGGGATTCGCGTCACGCAGCAGCGTTGAACCGGCCGTCGTCACTTCGGCTTCGCGATCGAACAAATCCTTCAGCGAAATCGGAATGCCGGCATAGGGAGAGGGCGCATGGCCGGCGGCACGTTCGCGGTCGCGACGATCCGCATCCATGAGCGCCCGCTCGGCGGCGACTTTCAGGAAGACTCGCGAGCCTTCGCCTGTCGGTGCGGCGATGAGGGCGAGACAGTGTTCGACGAGCGCGCGGCTGGTCGTACGGCCGTGCGCGAGATCGGCGGCAAGCGTGCTGAGTGTCGGCATGGCGGGATTATGCGAGACAACGCGGCGCGACTGAACTTATGGCGGGGCTCATACGTAACGTCGGAGTTCGACGGTCGACGCACAACGATAAGGATGGGCCGTGTTGGCACAGCTGTTGTGGTTCATCGCGGGTCTCGGCGCCGCCACGGTATATTTCCTGCTCAAGAATCGCAGCGGCACACCCTATCTCACGCTCGACCCCGACGAGCTGCCGAATCTCGCTGACGATCTGCAGACCCTCGCGGGCATCACCGGCGCGGCGGTCGAGACGGGCAACGCCTGCCAGATTTTCCAGAACGGCGCGTTGTATCCGGCGATGGAACGCGACATCGAGGCTGCTCGCCGCACGATTCACCTGGAGACTTTCGTGTGGACGAAGGGCGAGCTCGAGCGCCGCTTCGTCTCACTGCTCGGGCGCAAGGCGCGCGAGGGCGTGACGGTGCGTCTGCTGATCGATGCGATGGGAGGCTCGAGCGCGGACACGGCGGCGCTTGCGGCCTTGCGGGAGGCGGGCGTCCAGGTCTCGCTGTACTGCCGCCCGCGCTGGTGGAATCTGCGGCGCTTCAATCACCGCACGCATCGCAAGCTGCTGATCGTCGATGGTTCGATCGGCTACACGTTCGGGCACGGCATTGCCGATCAGTGGCTCGGCGATGGCGAGGACCGGGACCACTGGCGCGATACCGCCGTGCGTGTCGAAGGCCCCGTCGTGCGCGAGCTGCAATCCGTGTTCGTCGAGAACTGGCTCGAAGAATCGAAATGCGTGCCGGGCGGAGCGGCGTGTTTTCCGCGGCTCGACGCGGTCGGCAACTGCGATGCCCACGTCGTGAGCAGCACCGCCGGCGAAGCGATCTCCGCCGTGTCGTTGCTGTATACGCTCGCGATCGCCAGCGCGCGGCGCGAGGTCATCATTCAGAATCCCTATTTCGCGCCCGATGACGGTGTGTGCGACTTGTTCGCGATGATGGTCCGGCGCGGTGTCGCGGTGCACTTGATGGTGCCGGGCAAGCACACCGACAGTCCGTTCGTGCGGCGCGCCGGCTGCTACTTGTACGCGCGGCTGCTGGCAGCGGGCGTGCGGCTGTATGAGTTCGAGCCGACGCTCATTCATCAGAAGATCGTGATCGTCGATGGCATCTGGTCGCATATCGGCTCGACGAACTTCGACGCGCGCTCGCTTGCGCTGAACGAGGAGGTCGGCATCGGCATTCGCGACGCGGCGACGGCGGAGGCGCTGAAGGCGGCGTTCGAAGCGGATCTGCGGCGCAGTCACGAGTTGTCGCTGGACCGCTGGCGCAAGCGTCCGCTGCGATCGCGCATCTTCGATTGGTTCGCCTATCAAGTGCACGATCAGCTCTGACGCTCGGCGGGCACGTGCCGCGCGTCTCAGTTCGCTGCCGTTGCGCTCATCCGTGGGTCGGTCGTCTCATCGACGTAGCGGAAGCGAACGTCGCCGTAGAGCATTTCTTCCCACGTTTGCTCTCCCCAGCGAACCTCGCTGTTCGGGTCGGGGTTCGCCTTGTTCTGCCGCGAATTGTCATACGTCGAGCTGTACACGAGGCGCGAGCCCTTCGGCAGGAGCTTCGGCTGCGCGAGCTCATAGCTCGTCTGCCAATTGAAATCGTAGTGGGGGACCGACAGCAGCACTTCTTCCTTGCCATCGGGATAGATCGCGACGAACTGCGCCGAGCGGCCGCGGACGTGCGAGTGCGCCATCAAGGTGTAGATCAACGTATCGCGCGTGATCTGCCGAGTGACGGAGGCGTCGTGCTCTTTCGCGAGCGCGGGAATCTTCAAGCGCGTATCGATGAGCACGGTGTTGCGCAGCGGATACGTCGGCGTTGCCTTGGCGAAATACAGCCCCACGCGCGTGACCTCCTGCTTGGCCTTGCCGTCCGCGGTGTAGTGGATCTGGAACGTGAAATCCGCGCCTTTCGGGATGAACACGCCGGTGTTCTCGGGCAGCTCGTGCGGAACATCGCCGGGGACGTACACGCCCAGCGCGGTCGTCGCTTCGAGCTGGGCGAGCGGGCTCGCGGAGCGTTCGCCCGTCGTACCGCTCAGAATGTGATGGACGACGCTGCGATGGGTCGGGCTCACGTCGATCGCGCGCAGCCACACATCGCGTCCCAGGGGATTCTTGACGGTGCGTTGCTGGTAGGCAATCGTGCCGGTGGCCGGCACGTCGAACGCGGGAATCTCGACGATCAGGTCTGGTGGACCCAGGTGCCACGTCGGCCACTGTCTCGGGTCGGCGGTCAGGGGATCGCTGCCTTTGCCGCGCGGCGCACCGGCTTCGATCCAATGCACCAGCGCCTTCGTTTGCTCTGCCGTCAGGCTTCGATCGTTGCTGAACGTGCCGTGGTGCGGATCGGCATGCCATGGAGGCATGCGCTGCGTACGCACGACTTCACGAATCATGGGCGCGAAGCCCTTGATCATCTGATAGCTGCTCATCTGCCACGGCCCGATGCCACCGGATCGATGGCACGCAACGCACTTGTCGAGCAGCAGCGGCGCGATCGTTTTCTCATAGGAGATTCTGGCGTGCGCGCGGTGCCGATCGTGTTCGCGCAGCTTGATCTTGCAGCCGCGCACTTTCCTCGCGGCCGCGGCGATCGTGCCGCCGGCTAACGTGGCATCCAAGACAGGCGTCACATCGTCGAGCGGGCCTCGATAGGCGAGCTTCCAACCGCTGGGGTCGATGACGAGCGCTTCCCCCGCACGCTTCGCATCGAGCGACTCGCCGATCAATTGCAGCGGATCGAGCAGGACGGGAATGGACGTACCGAGGCGCGCCATCTCGCTCGTTACGTTCTCGCGCGTGTCGTTTGCGCTCGGGTTCAGCATCACGATCGCGACGCCCTTGTCGCCGTAGCGCTGATCGAGCGCATTCAGTCGTTCGATGTCCCGGGCCGCTGCCTCGCAGCCGTTTTGCTGCACGTAGAGCACGACCGCCTTGTGATCGGAGAGGTAATACAGTGCGTGCGACTTGCCGTGATGATCGGTCAAGCGGAAATCGTCGACACGTTCCCCGGGCGCGAGGGCGAGGGCGGCCGTGCCGAGCGACAGCAGGAGCGGCGCAAGGGCGACTTGGATGCTGCGTTTCATGATCTGGCCTTTGAGCGATTTGAAACCAGGATTTCATTCACGGCCGGGGCCGAGCGCCGACACCCGAGGTGTCCGCATCGTCGTCGAATGCCGCAGGTGTAAGTGATCTCGGGAACGAAGGCAAGAGAACCGCGGCGACTGGCGCTACACTGCCGGCGAGCGCCATTGGAGGAACGAGATGAAGCAGCATGCCGTCGCCGGGTTCATTCTGTTGCTCGCGTTCGCGAACGCCGCGATGTCCAGCATTGCAGAGAACGAGCTCGATTCCGCCGCGCGGCGCATCGAACCGAAGGTCATCGAATGGCGGCGCGACATTCATCAGCACCCGGAGCTCAGCAACCGCGAGGTGCGGACGGCCGGGATCGTGGCGAAGCACCTGCGCGCACTGAAGCTCGAGGTCAAGACAGGCATCGGCCTCACGGGCGTCGCAGCCGTGCTGCGGGGCGGACTGCCCGGCCCGACGATCGCATTGCGCGCCGACATGGATGCATTGCCCGTGACGGAGCAGGTCGACCTGCCGTTCAAATCGGTGGCGAAAGCGGAATATCGCGGCGAGACCGTCGGCGTCATGCACGCGTGCGGTCACGACGCGCACGTCGCGATTCTGCTCGGTGTCGCCGAGGTGCTCGCGGGCATGCGCGAGAAGTTGCCGGGACAGATCTTGTTCATTTTTCAACCGGCGGAAGAAGGTGCGCCGGAGGGCGAGACCGGCGGCGCGAGCCGCATGCTCGCCGAAGGATTGTTCGACATCGCAAAGCCCGAGGCCGTCTTCGGTTTGCACGTCATCGCGTCGCTGCCGACCGGCGTGATCGGCTATCGCAGCGGACCGATGATGGCCGGGTCCGATCGCTTTCAGATCGTCGTGAACGGGCGGCAGACGCATGGCGCCAATCCGTGGGGAGGCGTGGATCCGATCGTCGCGGCCGCACAGATCATCAATGGCGTGCAGACGATCGTGAGCCGGCAAGTCGATATCACCGACACACCGAGCGTCGTCAGCGTCGGTGCGATCAAGGGCGGCATTCGCTACAACATCATTCCGGACTCGGTGGAGCTCGTCGGCACCATTCGCACGTTCGACAAGACCATGCGCGACGAGGTCATCCGCCGCTTGGAGCGCACCGTGACGAACACCGCGGCAGCGAGCGGTGCGACGGCGCAGCTCACGATCAGTGATCGGCCGAATCCGCCCGTGATCAACGATGCCGAGCTCACGCGGCGTGCGCTGCCCGCCTTGGAGCGTGCGGCGGGCAAGAAAAACGTGCGTACGATCAGCCTGCAGACGACGGCCGAGGATTTCTCGTATTACGGACAACATGCGCCGTCCCTGTTCTTCTGGGTGGGCGTCACGCCGCCGGATCGCGATGCCGCAACGGTGCCGTTCAATCATTCACCGCTGTTCTATGTGGACGAGGCGGGATTGATCACCGGGGTCCGCGCGTTGCTGGCCGTGGGTGTGGATTACCTTCAATCATCTCGCCCGTAGGTGGAGGCTGCCCTCCCGCGGCTGAGTCCGAAGCTGAACACCGCTCCGCAAGGGAGCGACGCCATTCGAGGAGATCGCTATGACGACCGTATCCACCGCGCTACAACTGCGCTCGCTGATGAAGAGCAGCGGCGAGCTCGAGCTCTCGCTCGCGCACGTGCCCGTCGAGGAGCCGGCGGCCGATGAAATCATCGTCCGAGTAGAGGCGACGCCCATCAACCCCTCGGATCTCGGGCTGTTGACCGGCGTCGCGGACATGAGCACCGCGAAGCAGCTCGGCACACCCGAGAATCCCGTCATCGGCGCGACGATTCCGCCGAAGCTCCTGCGCATGGTGGCCGCTCGCATCGACCAGCCGATGCCCGTCGGTAACGAAGGCGCCGGGGTCGTCGTGAAAGCCGGCGCGTCGCCCGCGGCACAGGCACTACTCGGCAAGACCGTCGCGATGATGGGTGGCGCGATGTACACACAGTACCGCAAGCTCAAGGCCGCGCAGGCGTTGCCGCTGCCCGCCGGCACGAAGCCCGCCGAAGGCGCGTCTTGTTTCGTCAATCCGCTGACCGCGCTCAGCATGGTCGAAACGATGCGACGCGAAGGTCACACCGCGCTCGTCCACACGGCCGCCGCTTCGAACCTTGGTCAAATGCTCAATCGCATCTGCTTGCAGGACGGGATCCAGCTCGTGAACATCGTGCGCAAACCCGAGCAGGAGCAATTGCTGCGCGGCCTCGGCGCACGGCACGTCTGCAACTCCTCGCTGCCGAGCTTCATGGACGATCTCACGCAGGCGCTCGCCGAGACGGGCGCGACCATCGCGTTCGATGCGATCGGCGGCGGGAAGCTCGCGAGCCAGATCCTCACGTGCATGGAGGCCGTCGCGGCGGCGAAGCTGACGGAATACAGCCGCTATGGCTCGAACTCGCCGAAGCAGGTCTACATCTACGGCGGACTGGATCGCGGCCCGACCGAGCTCACGCGCAGTTTCGGCTTTGCGTGGAGCGTCAGCGGCTGGCTGCTGACGCCATTTCTGCAGAAGATCGGCGCAGAGGCGACACAACGAATGCGCGAGCGCATCGTGGCGGAATTGAAGACGACGTTCGCGAGCCACTACACGAAGGTCATCTCGCTGCGCGAGGCGCTGAACCTGGACGTGCTGCGCTCGTATTCCAAATTCAGCACGGGTGAGAAGTACTTGATCGACCCGAGCCTCGGCTAAGGCTCGTCGCGCTCGCGGCGGCTCTCCTCGGCCGCCGCGGCGGCGATCCGATTCACATCGTCAGGAGCAACTCGCGGCGGCGGCTGCTTGGGCTTGAACGTGTGATAGCCGGCCGCGCCGATCGGTGTGACCAAGGCTTTCGTGTTCGGTGTAGTGACGCAGCCGGACAACGCACACCACGCACACAATGCACAGAGCGTCGGGAACCATCGCTTCATGGCGATCTCCTCTCGCGACCTTTCCTGTTCAAAGAACGCATGAGCCCGGGCGCCGGGCGAAAATCGATTCTGCCGACCTCCGCGTCGCGCCTCACCTCGCGCGAAGTTCCGGAAAATTAACCGTTACGTGAAGCAATCAACGATTGGTTCGTCCTTCGATTGAGTGCGCGTCAGAATTTTTCCCGCAATCGGTGGAGCGACTTTGCCACGCACGAATGCAAAGCGTGTCGGACTTACGCGACGCGCGCGCGAGTGGACCAGCGCGGATGTGCACGCGGAACTTCTTTCACGCAGCTCGAGTTTGTTGCCGGGAATGTTGCTGCATCGCTCAACAAGTCAGAACGAGCTTTGAACGGATGCTCATTCGAG
>JAEYXD010000181.1 GCA_023428645.1 Pseudomonadota bacterium | reverse complement strand
GACTTGTACTATCGTCTGAACCTCATCGAGCTGCGCGTCGCGCCGCTCAGCGAGCGCAAGGACGACATTCTGCCGCTCGCCCGGCATTTCCTGCCTCCCGACCAGCAGCTCGGTCCCGCCGCGCAACGCGCGCTGCTCGCGCACGCGTGGCCCGGCAACGTGCGGGAGCTCATGAATACGATGAAGCGCGCCGCGCTCTTGTCGGGCTCGGCGGAGATCGGCCCCGCCGATCTGGGATTGCCGAATGCACTCGCGGCGGACGTCGCGGTCGAGCGCGAGCCCGATCGCGCGGAGATCGAAAGCGCGCTCGCGCGGGCCCGCGGCGTCATCGCGCGTGCGGCGCGCGAGCTCGGTTTGAGCCGGCAGGCGCTGTATCGGCGGATGGAGAAGCTCGGACTGAAGGAATAGCGGCGGGCGCGGCGGCCCGGCGGAAGACTGCTACGCTCCGTACCATGCACCTGCCGTTGGGATTGAAGCTCGTTTTGTCGTGTGTGGGCAGCGCCGCGATGGCCGTCGCGATCGCCTTCGGCGTGCTGCCCTGGCTCGAGACGCCGCTCTCGGCCGGACTGCTCGCGCTTTCGATCACCGTGCCATTCGCGCTCGCCTGGTCACGGTTCATCGTGCGGCCCGTTCACCGCACCTTGCAGGCGGTGGCCGATGGCATCAGCAGCATGAAGGATCATGACTTCAGCATCAGCATTGCGCCGCCGACCGAGCCGGGGCTGCGAGCGCTCGTCAAGAGCTATAACTCGCTCGGCTCGCTGCTGCGCGAGGAGCGTCAAAGCCTGTATCAGCGCGAGTTGCTGCTCGATACGGTCATCCAGGCGACCCCGCTGTCGATGGTGCTGACGAATGCGAGCGGACGCGTCGTCTATAGCAATCTCGCCGCGCGGCAGACGTTCCTGGGCGGCAAGAAGCTCGAAGGCATGTCGTTCGATGAATTGCTGCTCGCCTCGCCCGAGCCATTGCAGCAAGCGGTCGAAAGCGGCGCGGACACGTTGTTCACGCTGGAGGCTGGCGGTGAGTCGGAGATCTATCACCTCTCACAGCGCGGCTTCCTCCTGAACAGTCAGGCACACCGGCTGTTGCTGCTGAAGCAAATGACCCGCGAGCTGTCGCGACAGGAAGTGGAGACCTGGAAGAAGGTGATCCGCGTGATCGCCCACGAGCTCAACAATTCGCTCGCGCCGATATCGTCGCTCGCGCATTCGGGGCGGCAGGTCGTGCAGCGTCAGGATCCCGCGCAGTTCGAGCGCATCTTTCGCACGATCGAGGAGCGCGCGAAACATCTCCACACGTTCATCGACGGCTATGCGCGCTTCGCGAAGCTGCCGCTGCCGCGGCCGGAGGCGGTCGATTGGCAGGCGTTCTTGAAGGCGCTGCAGAACACGCTGTCCTTCGTGATCGCGGGCGATGTGCCCGCGCGGCCCGGCTTCTTCGACCCGGCGCAGATCGAGCAGGTGCTCATCAATCTCGTCAAGAACGCGGTCGAGGCGGGCGCGCCGCCGGATTCGATTCAGGTGCGGGTCGCGGAGGCCGCCGGCGGGTTCAGCATCCAGATCCTCGATCATGGCTCGGGCATGCCGGAAGAGGTCCTGCGCAACGCGCTGTTGCCGTTCTATTCGACGAAGCCCGCAGGCGCGGGGCTCGGGCTCACGGTGTGTCGCGAAGTCATCGAAGCGCACGGCGGTCGCATTTCGCTGGCGAATCGGCCCGACGGCGGACTTGCCGTCAGCTTGTGGCTGCCGTCGCGCGCAGGCGCTTGACCCCTCGGCTGCCTGGCGATCGATGTCGCTACGACGATCGTCACGCCCGGTCGCGTCAACCGCCGTCGCCTGCACCCGTTGAATACCTCATCGAAAGCGAACGAGGTATTCCCATGCGCAAAGTGGTCGTCATGACTCTCGGTGTGCTGATCGCAGGCTGCGCGAGCGCGCAGATCCGCGATCGAGCCGGAGTGCTGGATCGCGCCGACGCGAATCGCGATGGCGTCATCACGCGCGAGGAATTCCTCAAGGCGCGCGCCGAGCAATTCGCCTCGCGCGATCGCAACGGCGACGGGTTCATCGACGAACGCGATTTGGGCCGTCGCGCCGCCGGGCGCGCGCGAGCCTCCCAGGCGATGGACGCGATCGTGAAGCAGCTCGACAGCAACGGTGATGGCAAGGTCGCCAAGAGCGAATTCGTCGACGGCGGCGGGAAACTGTTCGACCGCGCGGACGCCGACAAGAACGGCACGCTCGACAAGCAAGAGATCGAAGCCGCGAAGGCGAACCTGCGGGACGCGGCGGGACGCTAGCAAGCCGCGCGGCCGTCGTGGTCGCGATCGACCGTCGCCGGCGTCCATGAGCCTTGGGGCAGCGCCTCAAGGAGCGTCGATGAACTCCGGCGCGACCTCCGTGCCCTCGATCCCCGGGAACACCGGACGTTTGGCTTCGAGGCGGGCGCGGGTGCCGGAAGGATCCGCCAATGCAATTGCCAGCGCCGTGCTCAGCTCATACGCCGCGACGTCATAGCCCGCGGCTTGCAGCACGGTCGAGAAGGCGTCGACGTGCGCGCCGCCGCTTTGGTAGACGAGCGGCGCGAACTCCGGGTCGATGTCGTCGTTGTCGGGCTGCCGGTATGCCTGCTCGCAGCCCGCCGCGCTCGTCGCATGGTAGTTGCGGCACGTCTGCGGCCGCACCGCGTAAATCGAGCAACGGCCCAGATGCAAAAACGGGCATTTCAAGTTGTGTCGCAAGCGTGCTTCGGCATCGAGCGAAGCGAGCGCGGTGCTGTTCGCGCGAATCTCGCTCACGACGCGTTCGCGATCGCCCGGCGCCATGTCGCGTTCCATGAACTCGACGATGCGCACGATCTCGACGGGCCGGGCTTCGACGGTGAAGTAGCAGCACCAGAAGCAACCCGCTCGGCAGGCGAGCGTGGGCGCATCGGCCGCCGCGGCGAGCCGCGCGTCATGCCGGCGCTGCGAGCGCGCGAGCGCTTCGACGGGGCCGGCCTGCGCGAGGTCCGCGCGCGTCTGCTGCATCTCGTCGTTGACGATCGAGTCGACGAGGCTCGTGTCGATTTCGAATTCCATCTACAGTCTCATCACAAAGGCGAACGCTTCGAGGCGTCGCAGCTTACCCGTGTACGAACTCGCGTGGCCGCTGGCGTGCGTGCGCGTCGATGAATCTCCGACGCCATTCGCTCACGGGGAGGACACGAGCGCTTCCGCGAAGCCGCTCAAGGCTTGCAGCCGGCATCGTATATTGAGCCGCTGTCGGGCGACGCCGCCGTGCCGCGTCCTTGCATCATGTTCTCGCAGGAGTACTCGCGATGTGCCGAAACATCAGGACGCTGTTCAACTTCGAGCCGCCCGCGACCGAGGAGGAGATTCGCGCCGCGTCGCTGCAGTTCGTGCGCAAGCTCAGCGGGTTCAATGCCCCGTCGAAGATCAACGAAGCGGCTTTCAATCGCGCGATCGAAGAGGTGAGCGATGCGGCCCGCAAGCTGCTCGGCTCATTGACGACCTTGACGCCACCGCGTGATCGCGAGATCGAAGCGGAGAAGGCGCGCGAACGCTCGCGGCTGCGCTTTGCCCGCGAGTAGCGTGTCCGCGCGCCTCGAGATCAGCTGCCCGACGTCGTCGCCGCCGGACCGTTGAGCTCCGTCTCCACGATCACTTCCACGGCATCGCCGACACCGAACGTCGTGCCCGGGGCCGGAATGCCCGCGGAGATGCCAAAGTCGGAGCGCTTGAACGTGCCGCGCGCCGAGAAGCCGACGCGCGCCTGCGGATCCATCGGGTGACTTGCGTAGCCGCCGTTCAGCGTCGCGTCGAGCGCCACGGGGTGCGTGACCCCATGCAGCGTGAGATCGCCCGTGATCTTGAACGTGTTCGGCCCCGTCACCTCCACCGCCGTCGAACGATAGGTGAGCGTGGGAAATTGCGCCGTATCGAGCCAATTCGCGCTGAGCAATTCCGCGACGAACCCTTCCGGCGGACTCTCGACATCCAGCGATGTCGGGTCGACGTTCACGCTGACCGACGAGGCCGCGAGATTGGCAGGGTCGAGCTGCACCTGCGCATCGAACGACTTGAAGCGTCCGGTGTATTTCGAAAAGCCGAGGTGGTCGATCCGAAACAGCAAGCTGGAATGCGACGGATCGATTTTGTAGGCGCCGGCGGGCAGATCCGCGGGCACGCTCGCGCGTGGCCCGGCCGCCTCGGAGGGCGTCGGCACGGTCGCGCTCATGGGCGGTTCCTGCTTGGAGCAGGCGGCGATGGCGAGCGCCAGGCATAGATAGATCGACTTGTTCATATTCTTTCCTCGGGATTGAGCGGCTGGGTTCGCCACAAGGACGCCCGTCGCTGTCGCATCCCGACACTCCTCATTTGGCGACGCCGACGGCTATCCTTACGCACTTTCTCAATACGGCGGAGCGCTTTTCATGGCGATGGACGTTGTGGATTACGAAATCTTCGGCGACGACATGCAGTATGTCGAGATCGAGCTGGACCCCGGCGAGGCGGCGATCGGCGAGGCCGGCGCGATGATGATGATGCAGGACGGGATCGACATGGACACCGTCTTCGGC
>JAEYXD010000173.1 GCA_023428645.1 Pseudomonadota bacterium | reverse complement strand
GGATGGGCCACTGGATGCGAGAAGAACGGAGGAGTCGGGCGGCTGTTCCCTGGCGGTGCATCGGGAAGCCGGCGTCAAATTGCCTCGTATGCCGAGGCGTTCGCGGTCATCGCGATCATCGGGCTTCCGGTGATTCTGGTGGGCTCTGCGGTGCTATTCGTGCTCTTCGAGAAACCGCTCATGCGCCGGAACTGGCGGCCCGACTCAAGGAACGGTTGTCGGCCTTCGGCGCGAAACCACGCGATCGACGCATTGAGCTTGGTTGAGGGGACGTTTGCGGTGTGGATCGCCAGCGTCCGCGGCTGCCGGCCTCGGCACGAACGGACACACGGGCTTCGCAGGACGTGAAGCAACTGCGAAGGGAGCCCGGAGTTTTGGTGGGCTGTCGAGCTCATGAGAAGGCGCGATTGACGATCCTGTTCGTTTGAGGGACTTTGCCTCATGACCGGAACATCAAGACGCGGCAAACGCAGAGCCATCAAACGTGGCAAGCCATTCCAGCTCGTCGTTAGGGACGTGATTCGGGCCCTGGACCCAACTGCAAGTGTTAGCGAAGGAGATTGGGTAGACGGACCGGACGGCCGAAGAGATCGAGATGTCTTTGTCGAAGGCACGGTAGAAGGCGTGAAGCGTTCGATTTTGATCGAGTGCAAGGACTTCAACCCCGCGACTACTGGCCCCGTCGGCATCTCGATTGTGGACGAGCTCGACTCAAAGCAACGCGACCTGCGTGCAGACGTCGCGATCATCTGCAGCAATAGTGGGTTTACTGACGGAGCAGTGAGAAAGGCTCGCCGTTTGGGCATCGCTTTGATCGGAGTCATGAGAGAAGGTGACCGCCGCATTCGCTACAAGATCGAAGATGAGCTGCTTGGGAGGCGAGTCGCCCTACGATCCTTCGGGTTTGATCTGCGCGACGAACGCGGGAACGGCGTCGGTGGAGAGGACGCAACCTATAAGGGTCTGCCGCTCGAAAACTGGATCCTCAGACGACTGCAGCTATTTGTTGCTGCCAATCCGATCGTGAATGGCACGCTCCAGGTGATTGAACAGTTGCGGCAACCCATCGAGTTTCAAACGCGCACGGGTCGCTTCATAGCGATCCAGCTCGGGATCAGGGCACAACTCGAAGGCTACTGGTTCACTAGAAGGGTCTCGATCGATGCGACGATCGGCATCTACGACTGGCTTCGCAGATGCATCCAAATGGGAGCAGGACCGGCAAGTGTTCGCTTTGCCCATACTCCCGGTGGAAAGGACGTGATTCTGAGCCACCCAGAAAGAGATGAGATTGAACCGTTACCGACAAGAAGTACTCGATGGATCGGCATTCCAAGCACAATCACTCTACATGGATTCGCTTGCGTAGATCAGATTCCACCGCTGGACGAGCAGCTTGTTAAGGTAGATGGCGTGATCGATGGGCTAGCAATGGAACTCGCAACATCCACTTCGACTCCGGACCGAATCCCAATCTGAGTGAAGGGCTGCGTATATCAGCTTCTCGCAACCGGAGGCCGCGCGATTGCATCGGCGTGTTCGCAAGCGCGGTCTTGCGCTCCCGTCGAAATCGAAAGCCTTTTATGGCTTGCACGCTGCTGAATGGAACATCACCCGGCCGCACGGGTCACGACGACCCCAAAGACTCGGTGGAGGAAGGGAGCCGCCAGGGGCGACGATACTTGGTGGCTAGGGTGGGACTCGAACCCACGACCTCGGCATTATGAGTGCCACGCTCTAACCAGCTGAGCTACCTAGCCAATCTTGCCGGGGCCGCGGTGGGCGCGGTCCGGCGGAGGGGCCGGCATTGTCTGGACGGGGCGGGCCAGTGTCAAGGAAGCATGCGCCCCAACCGCTTTTCCGGCCGAAAAATCAGGACGGCACCTCGAATCGCGCGATCACTTCCGGGGGAATCGCCTCTGCCCGGATCCCCTCCGGGCGTCCCGCATCGCGGCGCGCCCACACCCGGGTTTCCTGCGCCTGGATCGCGAGCCGGCCATCCTCCTTCAAGACCTGATGAACGATCTTGAGGCTCGACCGGCCGAACCCCGCCATGTGGCTCTGGATCGTAATCCGCTCACCGAACCGCGAGGGAATGAAGAACTTCGCGGCCACGTCCACGAGCGGAATGCCGACGATGTCGTAACTCTTCACCATCTCCGCCTTCGGCAGGCCGACCGCTTCGAACAGATACGCGGTATTCGCATCGAAAAATGCGAGATAGCGCGGGTAGAAGACGATGGCCGCGGGATCGCAATCGCCCCACTCGATGCGCACCTCGCGCCGATACACGAAGGTGTTCTGTGGCGCATCGAGCGCTTGCGGGGACTGGGTCATGGGCGGGGCTCCAGGGTGGCATCGATCGCCGCAAGCGTGCGCGACGGCGCGACAGGTCTCAAGGGAAACCAAGTACGCCTGAACTCGTTGTATCTGCGGGCATTGCGGCTTCTGCGCACAGCGCCCATGGCCAACATTCGACGCTCGAGAACCCACAGGTCCACTGCATGAAGATCGTTGCTAGCGACGACGCCCAACTCCGCTACGAACACGCCCCGCGCCCCGGCGTGCCTGCCCTGCTGTTCATCAATTCGCTCGGCGCGTCCCTGGAGGTGTGGGACGACCAGATCGAGGCGTTCAACGAACGCTTCGAATGCGTGCGCTACGACGCGCGCGGGCATGGCAAATCCACGACCGGCACGCGCACCGAGCTCACCCTGGAGCAACTGGCGCGCGACGCCCTCGCGGTGCTCGACGCCGCGGGTGTCGCACGTGCTCACCTCTGCGGCATTTCGCTCGGCGGGATGACGGCGATGTATCTCGCGCAGCATTGGCCCGACCGCGTGCTGAAGCTGGTTCTGAGCAATACGTCGACATACATGCCGCCGAAGGAAGCGTGGAACCAGCGCATCGATCTGGTCCGGGCACAAGGGCTCGCGGCGGTCGCGGAAGTCACGCTCGAACGCTGGTTCACGCTGGAATTTCGCGCGGCTCACCCCGAGAAGGTCGCGCGCGTGCGGCAAATGTTCTTGGCCGCGGATCCCCGCGGTTACGCAGCCTGCGCAGCGGCGGTCCGCGACATGGACCTGCGCGAGACGATCGGCGGGATCACCGCACGCACGTTGGTCATCGCCGGCGCCGAGGATTCTTCGACGCCGCCAGCCCACGCCGAATTCATCGCCAGCAAGATCGCGGGTGCGAAGCTCGTGACGCTCGATTGCGCGCATCTGTCGAACATCGAGCGCGCGGCGGAGTTCAATGCCGTGCTCGGGGAGTTCCTGGCGGCGGAGTCGGTGCCGGTGAGCTGAGGAGCCTTCGGTCGCGCGAACGATGAGTCCGCGCGTTCCGTTCCCCCCGCCCTCCGATCGGGCGGGGCTTAGACGTTGAAGCGGAAGTGCATCACATCGCCTTCGCGGACGATGTACTCCTTGCCTTCCAGGCGCAGCTTGCCCGCTTCCTTCGCACCCTGCTCGCCGCGGTTGGCGATGAAATCCTCGTACGCGATCACTTCGGCACGGATGAATCCCTTCTCGAAGTCCGTGTGGATCACGCCCGCGGCCTGCGGCGCCGTCGCGCCGACCCGCACCGTCCACGCGCGGACCTCTTTCACACCCGCCGTGAAGTACGTCTGCAGGCCGAGCAGGCGATAGCCAGCGCGAATCACGCGGTTCAACCCCGGCTCTTCCAGCCCGATATCCTTGAGGAAGTCTTCGCGGTCGGCTTCTTCGAGCTGCGCAATCTCCGCTTCGATCGCCGCACACACGGCGACGACGACCGAATCCTCGCTTTCCGCCAGCGCGCGCACCGCATCCAGGTGCGGATTGTTCGTGAAGCCGTTCTCGGCGACGTTCGCCACATACATCAGCGGCTTCAGCGTGATCAGATGCAAATCGTTCAGCAGCCGCCGCTCCTCGGGATCCTTCACGAGCGAGCGCACCGGCTTGCCCGCATCCAGATGCTCCTTCACTTTCTTGAGCAGCTCGCGCAGGCGAATCGCATCCTTGTCGCCCGCCTTCGACGCCTTCTCGGCGCGTTGCAGCGCGCGCTCCACCGTATCCATGTCGGCGAGCGCGAGCTCGGTGTTGATGACGTCGATGTCGTCGAGCGGCTTGATGCGGCCCGCGACATGAATGATGTCGTCGTCTTCGAAGCAGCGTACGACGTGCGCGATCGCGTCGGTTTCGCGAATGTGCGAAAGAAACTGATTGCCGAGGCCCTCGCCCTTCGACGCGCCGGCCACGAGGCCCGCGATGTCCACGAACTCGACCGTCGCCGGCAGGACGCGCTCGGGCTTCACGATCGCAGCGAGCTCGGCGAGGCGTGGATCCGGCACCGGCACGACGCCGACGTTCGGGTCGATGGTGCAGAACGGATAGTTTTCCGCAGCGATTTGCGCGCGCGTGAGCGCGTTGAAGAGCGTCGACTTACCGACGTTCGGCAAACCGACGATGCCGCATTTGATGCCCATGTGATCTAGGAATTACTTCTTGCCGTTGCCGTTGCCATTGCCGTGCAGCCAGTTCATGGCGCGCTCCGGCGTCTTGTCGACGAAAATGTCCAGCGCCTCGACCGAGCGCGCTACCGTCGCGAGAAGCCGTTCCTCCTCGTCCTTCGGCGCGCGCCGCAGCACGTAATCGATGACCTCGGACTTGTCGCCCGGATGACCGATGCCGATGCGCAGCCGCCAGAAATCCGCGCCGATGTGCGTGATCGTGTCGCGCAGGCCGTTGTGCCCGCCGTGTCCGCCGCCCAACTTGAAGCGCGCCTCGCCCACCGGCAAGTCGAGCTCGTCGTGCACGACCATCGTTTGCGACGGCTGCACCTTCAGATAATCGGAGAGCGCACGAATCGCGAGACCGCTGCGATTCATATACGTCATCGGCTTGAGCAGCGTGATCTCGCCGCCGCCCATCTGCACGCGGCAGAACTCGCCGTGAAATTTCGTGTGGCTGCGGAACCGCGCGCCGAGCCTGGCCGCGAGCGCATCGACGAACCAGAAGCCCACGTTGTGGCGCGTCAGCAGGTGCTCGGGACCAGGATTGCCGAGGCCAACGATGATTTTGAGGTCGGTACCGGACATGGCGTCCGCCGAGCAGAGGTGCGCCGGCGAACCGGCGCACCGAGCCCGTTACTTCTTGCCGCCTTCCTTC
>JAEYXD010000126.1 GCA_023428645.1 Pseudomonadota bacterium | reverse complement strand
TCGGCGCAAGAGGTCACCGTTCCCGATCATCCGATCATGAGGGATCGCTTCTATCTCAGCGCAGGCGCGCTATGGGCGGCGTCCAACGTGACTGCGAATCTCAATTCCGGGTCCCTTGGCGTGGGGGCACTCATCGACTTCGAGGACGACTTGGGGCTGGACGAGTACGACGTCATCGGTCTCTACAGCTTTCGCTGGCGCATCTCGAGGCGCTTTCAGTTCGAGGCCGAATATTTCGCGCTCGATCGGGAGAACGAGAAACAGGTGTCCAGGAATGTGCAATGGGGCAATTTGAACATTCCCATCAACGCAGTGGCGAGGAGCAGCTTCGACATCGACGATTTCCGCCTCAGCGTCGGTTACTCGTTCTTCCGTGCGCAGGACAAGGAGATCGGGGTCGGCCTCGGCGCGCACGTGGTTCACATGTCCGCGAACATCTCTTCGGCGAACTTCGGCTCGCAACGCGCGACCGAGTCGGCGCCCTTGCCGTTCATCAATCTCTACGGGCGCTTCGCCTTGACCGACCGTTGGCTGTTCAGCGTGCGCGTGGATCGGCTTTCGCTGGATACCGGCAGCATCGATGGCAAGATCTTCAGCAGCGGTACCGATTTCATTTATCAGCCGTGGCGGCACGTGGCGCTCGGCCTCGGCTATCGCGACATCAATTTCCAAATTTCCTCGACGGACGAGACGTGGCGGGGCAAAGCGCAGGTCCAGCTGACCGGCCCCTACCTGTTCATCGCGGGCTCGTTTTGATCGATCACGGGTGGCAGCGGCGGGTGGCGCTCGGCGCGCGACCCGTCTGCTGCGACGATCAGGGCTTCTGCTTTTGCGGCTCGATCGAAACCGCGAGCGCTTCGGTGTAGGTCAGCTCGACTTCGTCACCTTTCTTCAGCTGGCTCACGAACTGCTGGGCAGCCGGATCTTTTACGTCGACGGTGCGTGTCATGCCGGACGGTCCGATGAAGGTCACCGTGTGGTCTGGCTGGTCGACGGACTCGATGACGACTGTCGTCGTGACCATGTTCGCGACGGCGCCGCCCGGCAGCATGCCGTCCGGTTGCCGGGCCGTGCCGGTCGTCTGCTCGACGGTGCCGACCGTCGTGCTCTCACCGGGCTTGCGGAATCTCGCCGCGAGCCCCTCCTGGTACTCGACGACGACTTGATCGCCGGGCCGGACCTGGTCGAGGTTGCGCACCTGCTTGGGCACCGCGACGGTGATCGGGCCCTCGTCGGTGCGCAACTCGAGCATGCGATTCTTCACGTCGACGGCCTCGACCGTCGCGGTCGCCTTCTCGGTCTCGGTGACGCTGACCGGCTCCGCCGGTTGAGCGAACGCCGTCGAAATCGCTCCCGTCGCGCACGCGGCCAGCACGGTGTGTCGCAGTTTCATGAGCACTCCTCCAATGGACTGGAGCGGCGATGGTGCGACGACCGCACGCTGCAGACAGTACGTACGGCGGGCAGACCCTACGATTGTCGAGCGGTGGGCGGCGGAGGGATGTCATCGGGAGGTTGAGCCGGTGCAGCGAACCACCGGTCCTTCGGCACGATCTTCGCCTGCGCCGGGTCGCATTCATACGCCGGCGTCATGATCTGCACGTCGTGCTCGTTGAACGCGTCGAGGATGTTGCGATGGAGCGCAGTGTAGGTCTGCAGGATATCGCGCGAGCCATCGACATAGACGTTGATCTCATAGCTCACCGCGAAATCGCCGAGCGCTTTCACCAGCACGAACGGCGGCGGATCTTGGAGAGGACCGCTCGTGCGCGCCGCGGCCGTCAGCAGGATCGCCTCCACTTGTCGCCATGGGGTTTCGTATCCGATGCCAACCGTCGTGTGCAGGATGAGTCCTGATGTCTGCGCGAGCTTCGTGTAATTGATGACGTGACTTTGCAGGATGACGGAATTCGGCACCACGATCTCTTCGTTCTTCGTCGTGCGCAGGTGCGTAACGAGCAATCGGATCTCCGTCACGAGGCCCGTGAGGTCGCCGATCGTGACGCGATCGCCGACTCGAAAGGCGCGGCGGTACGTGACGGTGTAGCCCGCGATGAGACTCGCCATCGCCGACGATGCGCCGAGCGACAGCATCAGGCCCGCGAAGATCGACAGTCCTTGGAAGGCTGGGCTTCCGGAGCCGGGGAGATAGGGATACGCGACGACGATCGCCAGCAGGATGATGAGTGCCCGCACGATGTTGTAGGTCGGCAGTGCCCAGTCGGCATCGAAGCCGCGCAGCGGCACGCGGCCCGCGGCGATCGCATGCGAGAGCAGATTCGTGAGCCGCAGCGCGTAGCGCACGATCAGGAACAGTACGATCAGGAAAATGAGCTTGGGCAGATAACCAAGCAGCGCCTTGGCCATCGTGACGACCGGATCGAGCACGAAACGCAGCAAATGCCCCGCGGCCCCGCGCGTCCAGGGGAACTGATGCAGCGTGAAGGCCAGGTACGCATACACGATGGCGGCGATGAGCACCACGCGCAACGCGCCGACGATGCCGCTCACGGTCCGCCAGATCGTCTCCGCTCGCACGACCTCGAAGGAGCTGATCTTCAGGCTGTGAATGTGATCGTGGAAGCCACGGTCGAGTGACCGGCGCAACGCCCGAACGGAGCGCAGCACGACGACGAGCGCAAGCAGTGCAATGACCGTCGCGAGCATCG
>JAEYXD010000015.1 GCA_023428645.1 Pseudomonadota bacterium | reverse complement strand
GACTTGTTCGCTGTTCTGCGCAAACACGACCGTCGTCGGTGTCATTGCGCAAGCTGTTGCCGCTGCCAGGATCGCGGCCGATTCGAATCGGTTTCGCATTGTTCGTCTTCTCCGATCTGCACGGGGGGATGGGGGGCATGAAAGCGATCGAACACACACCATGAAGCCCCGCCCCGGTTGGACGGGGCGAGGCCGCATGACGCACGAACCGCGCTCGACGCGGCTATTTGAAGTTGAAGTCCTCCGGATCGGAGAACGTGACGTTCAGCGTCTGCGTCGGAACCGCCGAGCGCATGACCGAGTGATGCAGCGCCAGTCCGTGCACGGCGATGAAATCGCCCGGACCGAGGCGGCACACGCTGCCGTCTTGTTGCGTGATCTCCGCGCCGCCGGACATCACGCCGACGATGCGGGCCTGATTGGTGAGGTGCATCTCGTACTCGTTCGTGAGCTCGGTGTTCAGATTGAACGCGAGCCCCCAGTACGAGGCGGACTGTTTCTCGCTGATCGACTCCATCTCGTCGACCTTGTGCAGCTTGATCTCGACTTCTTTGGTGTAGGAGCGACCGTTGTCGTCCATTCCCATCGCACAAAGCTTGAACATGAGTGCTCCCGGCTGATCGTAGGAACTAAAGTGAGCTTCAGGGGCTGGCGCGCGGCTTGCTCGGATCGTAAGGCGCGTCGGTGGAGATGAACTCCGAGTCTTCGAGCAGCTCCCAATACCCGGTCGCGCCCTTGACCTCGCGCAGCACGTCGCCCGCGACGACTTCGAACACCTGATCGCCCTCGTACCGGATCATCCGGCCCTTCGAGACGTAGATGATCACGTCGACGTTGTAGGTCGCCGGCGCGGTGCGTCCGCCCTTGCGCAGGCGCGCGTGGCGAATCGAGTTGCCGTCGAAGACGTAGCGCTTCACCGAGTAAACCGCCGCTTCCTTCGGCGCCTTGCGCACTTCTTCCGGCGTGCGCACGGTGTTCCATTTGCCATCGCTCTCCCATTGGGCGAGCGTGGTCTCCGGCAGATCCTTCGCATAAACGACGCCCGCGCGCGGCTTCTCGGCCGTCGAGCCGACGAAGAACTGCAGCACGACCGTGTCCTCGCGCGGTTTCATATTGCGCAGGTTGCCGCTCGGCATGAACACGGCGTCGCCCTTATTGAGCTTCACCGTCTTGCCGAGCACGGTCACTTCGGCCGATCCCTGCAGCATGAACAGCTCGGACTCGAACGTGATCTGGTGGATCACCGGTCCGTCGGACTTGCGGAACGTGAGCACGCGCGCGGCACCGGTCGGAAACTTGTACGCCTTCGCGGTGTACTTCGACGCGCCGGCCGGCGCTCGCGCGACGCCTGCCTCGCCTTCGCCGATCAGCACGCGCGAGCCCGTCTGTTCGCCGACGACCTTCTGCACGAAGTCCCATTCCGCCATCGGTATGACTGGCGCGGACTTCGCGGGGATGAAGATCAGATCCGTTGCAATGTGCGGCAGCGGCTTGGCGGGCTCGAGCGGCTGCACCTGCGCGATCGCGGGCGCAGCGCCGAACAGAGCCATCACCAGCGCAGCGCGCGCGGATTTCAGCACCATGTGTTTCATCGTCATGTCAGAACCTCAGAACTCGTAGGAGAGCGCCACACCGAAGGTGCGCTTGTCGGGCAGACCCAGGCGGATCTCGTTCGGCACGGAGTTGCTGAAGAACACGTCGTTGGCCCGCACGCCTTCGGTCATGTCGTCGTTGTCCGTGACGTTGTCGACGTACACTTCGAGCCGCAGCTGCTCGTTGCTGATGCCGGCGCGGAGGTTGAGCAGATTCACCGGCGCGATCCATGCGTGGTTCGTCGGATCGACGAACACCTTGCTGCGGCCGCGATAGTCGAGGCGCGCGAACCAGTCGTACTGATCGTTGAGCGCAGCCTTGTACGAAGGCGACAACGTCCACGCGAACTCCGGCGTGCCGTTGAGCCGCTTGCCGCTGACGTCGGTCTGGTTCTGGATCTTCGCGCCGCCCGGGACGTACACGTACGACTTGATCTCGTTGTGGCCCCAGTCGAACGTCGCCGCGAGCGTAAAGCTGTCGGTGACGGCGAGCTGCGCTTCCAGCTCGACACCCTGCATGTCGATCTTGCCGATGTTCTGGGTCACGGAGGTCGACAGCAGCGTGCCGTCAGGACGCGTCACGAAGACCTCGTTCGACACCTGACCGTCGGACCACTCGGACTTGTACAACGCGAGCGTCGTGCGCAGGCGGTTGTCGAACCACGTGGTCTTCAAGCCGAGCTCGATGTTGTCGAGCTTCTCCTGCTTGTACGTGATGTTCGAGCCGACCTCGGCGATCTGCGCGACGATCGACGCCGGCTGGCCGACGAGGGAGGTGTTGAAGCCGCCCGGCTGATAGCCGCGCGAGGCCAGCGCGTAGACGAGCGAGTTGGGTGCGTACTTGTAGTCGACGGTGACGCGGGGCGAGAAGCTCGTGAAGGTTTCCGACAGCTTCGGACCGACGTTCGGGAACGCCGCCTGCTGCTCGATCTTGTCCCATTGATAGCGTGCCTCGAAGCCGAGGGTCACGTCCTCGAGCGCATCCCAGTACACGCCGCCGAACACGGCCGGCGTTTCGATCAGCGAC
>JAEYXD010000003.1 GCA_023428645.1 Pseudomonadota bacterium | reverse complement strand
CGCACGCAACCACACGATTGGCAAGCGCGAAACGCACTGACGGCCGCGCAAAGGCGCGGACCGACGCATAGGGCGAAGCGGCAGCCCGGGGCTCCCCGCCCCGGGTTGGCCGTTGGCCGCAAGGCGCCCGATTTGACTTCCTGCGGACAGAGTGTCCCGCGCGATGGATATGCGCCCACGCCTTCGCTCATACTAGCCGCTTGCAGTGCCTACAAATCCAACTCACATGCTCTCGTCGCTTCCGCCGACGAGACGCGCTGTTTGACGCGCTAAAGCGACGCTCGACATCACCACCATGACCGACGAATCCCGTACCGACATCCGACCTAACGTGCGCGAGAGCCTGCGGCAAGAGGCCCTCAACTATCACGAGTATCCGGTTCCCGGAAAACTGTCGGTCGTACCGACGAAGAAGCTCTCGAACCAGCACGACCTCGCCCTCGCCTACTCACCCGGCGTCGCGGCGGCGAGCGAGGAGATTGCGGCCGATCCTTTGAAGGCGCTGCGCTACACGGCCCGCGGCAACCTCGTCGCCGTGATCACGAACGGCACGGCTGTACTGGGTCTAGGCGCCATCGGTCCACTCGCCGCGAAGCCGGTCATGGAAGGCAAGGCGGTCTTGTTCAAGAAGTTCGCCGGCATTGATGTGTTCGATATCGAAGTGAACGAGCGCGATCCGGACAAGCTCGTCGACGTGATCGCGGCGCTGGAGCCGACGTTCGGCGGCATCAATCTCGAGGATATCAAGGCGCCCGAGTGCTTCGAGATCGAGCGCAAGCTGCGCGCGCGCATGAAGATCCCGGTATTCCATGACGATCAGCATGGCACGGCGATCATCGTCGGCGCGGCGGTGTTGAATGGCCTCGCCGTCGTCGGCAAGGATTTGCAGCACGTGAAGCTCGTCGTCAGCGGCGCGGGTGCCGCTGCGTTGGCCTGCGTCGAGTTGCTCGTCGATCTGGGATTGCCGCGCCAGAACATCTGGCTGACGGATCTCGCGGGTGTCGTTTACGAGGGTCGCACCGAGCTCATGGATCCCGACAAAGCGCGTTTCGCGCAGCCGACGCCGCTGCGGCATTTGCACGAGGTGATCGAAGGCGCCGATATTTTTCTCGGCCTGTCCGCGGGCGGCGTGCTGAAGCAGGCGATGGTGAAGTCGATGGCGGCGCGCCCGCTCATCTTTGCGCTCGCGAATCCGACGCCGGAAATCCTGCCAGAGGATGTCAAAGCCGTGCGTTCGGACGCCGTGATCGCGACCGGGCGTTCCGACTATCCGAACCAGGTCAACAATGTCTTGTGCTTTCCATTCATTTTTCGCGGTGCGCTCGATGCGGGCTCGACGACGATCACGCGCGAGATGGAGATTGCCGCGGTGCATGCGATCGCGGGGCTCGCGCGCGAGAGCTTGAGTGAAGACGTCGTCGAGGCGTACGGCGTGAACGACCTGTCGTTTGGCGCCGAATACATCATCCCGAAGCCGTTCGACCCGCGCCTGATCGTGCACATCGCCCCGGCGGTCGCGCAGGCGGCGATGACATCGCAGGTCGCGACGCGTCCGATTGCCGATCTCGACGCATATCGGCAGCAGCTGCAGCAGTTCGTGTATCAGTCCGGCACGATCATGAAGCCGATCTACGCGGCCGCTCGCAAGCTGCCGCCCGAGCGCTCGCGGATCGTCTTCGCCGAGGGTGAGGATGAGCGCGTGCTGCGTGCGGCGCAGATTCTGGTGGAAGAGAAGCTTGCGCATCCGATTCTCGTCGGCCGTCCGGCGGTGATGGAGAACCGAATGAAGCGCTTCGGGCTGCGTCTGCAGGCAGGGCGCGATTTCACGGTCGTCAACACGGAACATGACGAGCGGCACCGCGAGTTCTGGATGGAGTATCACCGTTTGATGATGCGTCGTGGCGTGACCGCGCAGTATGCGAAGCTCGAGATGCGTCGTCGCACGACGCTGATCGCGGCGATGCTGCTGCGCAAAGGCGCCGCGGACGGCATGATCTGCGGGACGATCAGCACGACGTCGCGTCACTTGCAGTACATCGATCGTGTCATCGGCATGCGCAAGGGTGCGACGGTGTATGCGGCGATGAACGCATTGATTCTGCCGAGCCGGCAGCTGTTCCTGGTCGACACGCACGTGAATCTCGATCCGACGGCGGAGCAGTTGTGCGAAATCACGCGCATGGGGGCAGAGGTGCTGCGGCGGTTCGGCCTGGTGCCGAAGGTTGCGCTGCTGTCGCACTCGAACTTCGGGTCGCATGACAATGCGTCGGCGTTGAAGATGCGGCGCACGCGCGAGTTGCTGCGCGAGCAGGCGCCGCATCTGGAGGTCGACGGCGAGATGCACGGCGACAGCGCGCTGGATGAGGCGCTGCGACGCAAGGTGCTGCCCGAGACGACGTTGTCCGGCCCTGCGAACCTGCTCGTCATGCCGAATCTGGATGCGGCGAACATCGCGTACAACTTGCTCAAGACGGCCGCGGGGAACAACGTTGCCGTCGGTCCGATCTTGCTGGGATGCGCCGCACCCGTGCACATCCTGACGCCGTCCGCGACGGTGCGTCGGATCGTGAACGTGACCGCGCTGACGGTGATGGAGGCGAACGCGGCGCGGGGGTGAAGCCGACCGCGGCTATCGCTGATGCGAACGCGGTTCTTTGAGGTCGGCACTTCGCGCCGACCGCGCGCTCGTTTGTACTCGGCACATCGCTCGACCGCGCGCTCGTTAGTGCTCGGCACTTCGCCAGACCGCGCGCGCCCTTCGGGCCCGCAACCGCCTACGCCAGGGTGTACGGCTTGGCGCCGAGCCCCGAACGCTCATCACAGCTTCCTCTGGACGTGCCCGCAACATTTGGCCTTCCCGCTCTCACGCTCCCGGCAACCCGCATGAGCAACCCGCCATCCGGATGACGGGAGGGCCAGCTCGACTGAGCCCTTCCCACCACCACCGCAGTTCGCGCCAAGCCGTACACCCTGTCCTCTCGGTTGCGAAAGAGCGCGCTCCAGTTCCCAGTCTGTTCGCGAGTCACCCTCTCGGCGACGAGCATCCATTTCGCCAATAAACCTGCCCTATCGCGGATGCATATCGACAAGCGAGCATGCAAGTCGACGCGTGGATGTATCGACGTATGAGCATGCGTATCGATGAGTGAATGAGTATCGACGAGTGAGCATGCTATCGATGAGTGAATGAGTATCGACGAGTGAGCGTGTATCGAAGTGAGCGTCCGTATCGACGACATGAAAGTGAGCATCCATATCAACGAGTGGACGCACATCGACAAAGGCATGTCGTGTGGTCCCGGGACACCGCAGCGCGCTCTTCGCAATCGGAGAGGGCGAGGTGAGCGTCTTGGCAAACTGCGGTTGTGGTGGGAAAGGCTCAGTCGAGCTGGCCATCCCGTCGTCCGGATGGCACGTCGCTCATGCGGGTTGCCGAAAGCGTGAGAGCGGGAAAGCCAGATGTTGCGGGCACGTCCAGAAGAAGCTGTGATGAGTTTTCGGGGCTCAGGCCAAGACGCTCACCTCGGCCTAGGCCGATTGCAGCCCGAAGGGCGCGCGCGGTCGACGGAGTGCGTAACCTCGGCTGACGCGCGCGGTCGACGAAGCGCCGCGCACGACACCGACCTCATCGCAGCGCCTTCAACAGAAACGGCAGCGACACATCCAACCGATAATCGATATCCGAATGCGTGTCATCGAACTCCTCGTAACGATGCCCGACGCCTGCCGCCCGCAGCCGCTTCGACAAAATCCGCATGCCGTAGTGAATGTGATACTGATCGCGCCACCCGCAATCCAGAAAGATCCCCCGCAACGACTTCAAGCTCCTCGCATATCGCGACACGAGATGGATCGGATCGTGCGCCAGCCACTTCTTCCAGCGCCGCGGCAGCGGCTCGCCCGTCTCCAGATCGTACGGCAAGCGAAATCCATTCGGCACACGCGGATCGGGATCGTACGTCGCCGCCATGCAGATGTTCATGAGCGCATGGCCCTCCGCCATCGAGAGGCGATGCTTGCGCCAGACCGTCTCTAGAAAGCGGCGAACGCGCCCATCATCGACGCCGCGGCCCGTGCGCCGACTCATCTTCATCACGTCGTATCGACCGGCGGCCTGCGGCTTGTCCCGATACTTCGCGAGCTCCGTGAGCGTATTCGGCCAGTCGTGGCCGTACACGAGCTCGAAATAGCAGTCGCCCGAATGATCCGCGATGGCACCCCACACATCGGGGTGCTGCATGCCGTGAACGATCGCGCCGTATCCCCCCGACGACTTGCCGAAGCAGCCACGATGGTCGCGCGTCGCGAGCGTGCGGAACTCCCGATCGACGAACGGCACCAGCTCGCGCGTCAAGTAGTCGGCATAGCGCCCCACCGCGGACGAATTGATGTACTGATTGCCGCCAAGCGCCGTGAAGCAATCCGGGAAGACGAGGATTGCCGGCGGCATCTTCTGCTCGTGCACGAGCCGCGCGACACGCTCGGGAATGTTTTCGTTGAAATTCTTCCAGCCAATGTGCCCGAGCCCCGAGCCCGTGAACCCCGCCAGATCGAACAGCACCGGAAAACGCTTGCCGGGGCTCGAGTCGTATTGCGGCGGCAGCCACACGGGCAGTCGCCGCACGTGCGGATCGCCCAATGGATTGCCTTTGAGCACCTTCGATTCGTGCTCGAGGATGACGATGGTGCCGGAAGGCCAATGGGGGCGCTTGAGCATGGAATCGAGCGATGTGACCGGCCAATGAGGGTGGGAATAGTAAGCCGACGAGGCGCCTCGCGGGACCGTTCGCGGCGGGCCGCGAACGCGTCGGGCGGCCTGAAGCGCTTCGCGGCGCAGGGAACGCACGCTTCGGACCGCGAAAGCGGCTTTCCATGGCGCGCCTCACAGTTTCGGCGTACCGGTGCTCGACCGTACGTACGAGGGACTTTGCCAGGCCGAATGTCATTTAATCCGGCAGCTATCCGGGTTCTCCACGCTGGCGTCTCGATCGGCCGGCACGCAAGGTCGGACGCCCTTCCCAACTCGAACCACGCGCGGTGTCAGCGATGTCGACCTCCCCTCATTCGGAACAGGATGACCTCGATCGTACCGACGAGCTGCCGCGTCTCGACATCGAGGCGTACGAGGCGCAGCTCGCCGCCCAACAACCCGACACGCTCGGGTCCACCGACACGTGGGCGGTCCAGAACCTGCGCGAGGCCGAGGATCTCGACTCGCCCGACAGCGCGCCGGTGCGCTTTCCACGACCCTCGCCGCCGCCGGAGCCCACAAAAACGTCCGATGTCACGCTCGACGCGACGCGCATCCTGGAACGCATCCAGCAGCTCGAAGCGGAGCTGGCGCAAACCAGCGCGCACGAGCGCGAGCTGCTGGACCGGGCAGAGCAATTGACGGCCGAGCACGCAGCGCGCGAACGGGACGTGCGCGGTCTGAGCGCCGACAATGCGCGGCTCACCGAGCAGCGCTCGATCTTCGTCGAACGCGTGCGCAGCCTGGAGCAGCAGCTCCATGAGGAATCCACGCAATTCGCCCGCGACCTCGCCCAGCAGCGCGACCTCCGCGCAGCGGAGAACGCCGCCGCCACGACCGCGCGAGCCGCTCTCGAGCAACAGGTCGCGGAGCCGACGGCGCGAATGACACAGCTGCGCCAGACGAACGCCCGGCTCGACGAGGAGACGCAGGCGTCCGCCCAGTTGGCGAACACGCACATGCAGCTCATCGAGCAGCTCAGGCAACGGCTCGCCGCGGAGGAAAAAAATTCCGCGCAGCTCGCCCGCCTGCTCGCCGCGAAAATCGCGGAGCATGCGACCGTCGGCCAGGAGATCACCCGCCGCGACGCGACGATTCAAGGCTTGACGGAGGCCCGCGACGATCTGGCGGCGCTGCTCGGCGCAACGAACCGCGACAACGCGGCGCTCATCGCATCACTCACGGCGGAGCGCGACGAGTTGTCGCGCACGATCACCGCGGCTCGCGAGTCGCAGTCCAACGTCGAAGCCACGTTGGACGCACGCGCCCAAGAGATCGATGCGCTGCAAGGTTCGTCCGCCGCGCTGCAGGCGGAGCTCGCCGCGCTACGAGAGCAGCTCGCGGCCACGCTCGAGCGCAACGGCGCGAGCACGGACCGCATTCTCGAGCTCGAGCGCGACGTCGAAGCAGGCCGAGCCGCGCGTGACGCCTTGACGAGCGACGTCGAGTCGCTGCGTACCCGGCTGCAGGACGCCGAGACCAAGGCCCAACGCGACGCCGACGCACACGCGGCGCTCACTGCGCAAGCGCGCGAGCTGGCGGAAGCGCGCGATGCTCAGGCGTGCGAGCTGGCACAGGCGCGCGAGGACTTCGCGCTGGTGCGGCAAGAGCTCGAGGAATTCGCCGCGCACGCCCGTGAGCGTGACGAGCAGGCGGCGGCGAACGCGGCGGAGCTGGCCGCGGCTCGCCGCCAGCTTCAACAGCAGGCGAGCAGCCTGCAGTCGCTCGAGCAAGCGATTCGCGCGCGCGACTCGCTGCTGGAGCGCGTGCGCGCCGAGCTGCAGATGAGCCAGGACGAGCGCTCGATCATCGCGGGACAGCTGGAGAAATCGCGCGCGCGCAACAAGGCGATGGCGCGCGAAATCTTCGCGCGTGACAGCCAGATCGGATCGCTCAAAGCCGATCTCGCCATACACGCCGAGACCTTGGCGGCGATTCGCCAGGACGTGAATCGCACGGCGGTCTTGCCCGAGCACGAGGGTAAGCATCCGGATCGCGTGCTCGAGCCGGTCGGCCACGAGGGCGATCTCATCGTGCTCGACAAGAAGACGATGACGATCGGCCGCACGAGCGACAACGACATCTGCATTGCGTCGAAGCTGGTCAGCCGCAGCCACGCGCGCCTGCTGGTCGGACCGAACGCCGTCATCGTCGAAGACGCCGGCAGCACGAACGGCTGTCTCGTCAACGACGTCCTGGTCAAGCAGCAGCTCATGCGCGACGGCGACGTGCTCGCGATCGGCGATCTCAAGTACCGCTTGCGCACGCGCCCCGCGCCCGCGCCCGCGCCGCGTACCCGGGGCAACGTCATTCCGTTCGGCGAGGGCCGCGGCGCCGATTGACGTCAGCGGAAGAGATTGAGCGTGATCGTGATGATGATCGCGTTCGTGAAATCGATGAAGAACGCGCCGACCATGGGCGCGACGAGGAACGCGCGCGGCGCCGGGCCATGACGCTCCGTGAGCGTGCTCATGACGGCCATCGCGTTCGCGGTCGTGCCCATCATGAAGCCGATGAACCCGCCGCTCATCACGGCCGCCTCGTAGTCGCGGCCCATGAACCGGAAGACGAGCCAGCGCGCGGCGAGCGCGACGAGCACGACCTGCAGCACGATCGTGACGACGAGCGGTAAGGCAAGCGCCGCGAGCTCCCACAAACGCAGCGTCATCAGCGCGAGCACCAGGAACAGCGACAGCGCGACCGCGCCGATCACATCGATGATGCGCGTCGACAGCCCGAGCCAGCCCGTCGCATCGTCGACGTTGCGAATGACGGCCGCGACGAGCATCGCGCCGATGTAGGCAGGCAAGGTCACGCCGAGCTTCGCGAAGCCGAGGCTGACCCACGATCCCGCCCACATCGCGACGAGGATCAGCACGACGTTCTTGAGCACGGCAAAGGTTTCGGCGCTGTCTTCTGCGCCGGCATTCGCGGGATCCGCGACCGTCACTTCCGCGGCGACGACCGTTGCCGTCATCGGGCGCCCTGCCCGGCCGTGCAACTTGAAGCGCTCGATCAGCAGCGTGCCGACGGGGCCGCCGACGATGCCGCCGAGCACGATGCCCGCCATCGCCGCCGCGACCGCGACGGAAGCCGCGGCCGGAACGCCCGCTTCCTCGAACAGCGGCGCGAACGCGAGCCCGGTGGCGGGACCGCCCGTGAGCGTGACCGAGCCCGCCAGCACGCCGAACAGCGGGTTCAGTCCGAAGAGCGTCGCGACCGTCATGCCGAGCACATTTTGCGCGACCGCGAAAATCGTCGCGATGACGAGGAACAGGAGCACCTGCGGGCCGCCCGAGCGCAGCAGCGACAAGCTCGCGCCGAAACCGATCGTCGTGAAGAACGCGATCATGAGCGGGCTTTGCAGCGTCGTATCGAACCGCACCGGCAGCTCGCCGAAGCTGCGCCAGATCAACAACGTGATCGCGACGAGCAGACCGCCGATGACAGGCGGTGGAATGTTGTAGCGGCCGAACGCGGGCACCGCATTACGCAGTCCGTAGCCGACGAGCAACGTGACACCGCCGAACGCGAGTGTATGGATCAGATCGAGTTGTAGCATTCGTTGGAAATGAGTCTGGTGATGGTGCGTGCCGCCGTCATTCCATTCGCTGCAGCTTCTTGTAATACCCGCTCGCCTCGAGCGTGATCGTCGCGGGTTCGGTGCTGAGGTTCTTCCAGTACCAGCCGTGATGCCCCGTGAACGGCGCGACGAACGAGCCGTGCTCACCGGTGCTGCGCTCCTTGATCTGGTAGCTGCGGTAGTAATCCTCCGGCCACTCGCCTTCGGTCGGCTCGCCGTGGAACTCGAAATACACGGGCCCGCCGGCAACGGTCCACGAGTACAGAAGCGGTTCGCCGGTGGGCAACAGCGCCTTGTACTCGAGCCCTTCACCCGGCTGCACGTCGATCCGAACCTTCGCGGTCAGGAACTTGCGCTCGTGCTCGTTCATCAATTGCGTCGCGACGTCGTTCGACTCCGCGGACATTCCGGACAGTCCGAGCCAACGGCCGGCGCCGAGCGGGTCGACGCCGAACTCGGCGGGCAGCACCGCGACGACGAGCACGACGGCGGCGAGCGCAAACGCGACGCCGGTACCGATCAACAACTGCCGGCGTGGCGGCAGCAGCGCTTCTTGAGTCAATTGCAGCACAGTGGCATCGCTCCTCCTGACGCGGGCTGGACGAGGCTCTCAGCCCCAGACATAGCCCGCCACCTGATACCCCGCGAGCACGAAGCCCGCGGCCATCAACAGCACGTTCGTCGCATACGCGTGGCGCACGAAGCTCGCGGTCCGGCGCCAGAAGTTCATTGCGAGCAAGATCGCGCCGAGCGCAAGGAACTGGCCGATCTCGACGCCGACATTGAAAGCGATGATGTTCGCGACGAGCCCTTCTTCGGCGAGCCGCAGATCCTGCATCTTCGTCGCGAGCCCGAAGCCGTGCGCGAGACCGAACACGAGGACCGCGACGCGCGGCTCGGGCTGCACGCCGAACAGCGTCTTGAAGCCGTGCAAATTATCGAAGGCCTTGTAGACGACCGACAGGCCGATGATCGCATCGATGACGTAGGGGTTGACGTCGATCCGCCCGAGCACGCCGCTCAGCAACGTGACGCTGTGGCCGATCGCGAACAGCGTCACGTACAGCGCGACCTGTTGCATCCGGTACAGGAAGAAGATCACGCCGACGAGGAACAGCAAATGGTCGTACCCCGTGACCATGTGCTTCGCGCCGAGATAGATGAAGGGGATGATCTGCATCCCGGTGTTGTTCGCGAGGAAGGCTCGATCGGCCTCGTCGACGTTGTGCGCGAACGCGGGACCGGCCCCGAGCAGCATCGCCACGCCGACCAGCAACCAGACACCGCACAATGCAGCGAAGCAGCGTCCGCTTTCCTGGTTCGTGAATTCGGCTGTCAGCACTCGGCCTCCTCGACGTGTCGGCGGATCATACGTGTCGCGGCGCCCGCCCGCGACCTCTCTGGCGAGGCCGCGGCGCTTGTGCCAAGTTGTCGCCATGACCCCGGACTACGACACGCTCGCCCGCGAGGAACTCGGGCGTTGGCAAACGGAAATGCAGGCACCGCCCGGCCTCGTCAGCCGCGCGACGCAAGGACTGCAACGCAAGCTCAACAGCTATATTCCGGAGCAAGTGCATCGCGCGGTAACGGTCGTCATCGAGCAGATGACGCGCGCGATGCTCGCGGGCTCGAACTACACGACCGCTCCGCCGCTCTTCACCGGCTCGCTGCGGGAGCGCGAGCGGCGCGTCGCCGAGCGCATCGAGTTCTTTCGGCGCACCGCCGCCGCCGAAGGCGGCATCACCGGCGCGGGTGGCATCTTCCTCGGCCTGGCGGATTTCCCACTGCTGCTGACGCTGAAACTCAAATTGCTGTTCGAGATCGCGGCGTTGTACGGCCATTCGGGAGAGGACTACACCGAGCGGCTGTACATGCTCTACGTGTTCCAGCTCGCGTTCTCGAGCGCGTCGCATCGTTGCGATGTGTACGCGAGAATGCCGGCCTGGCGGGAGCAGCCGAAGCCCGCGTCGATCGACGAGTTCGACTGGCGCACGTTCCAGCAGCAATATCGAGATTACATCGATCTCGCGAAGCTCGCGCAGCTGCTGCCGGTCGTGGGCGCGCCGGTCGGCTTCGTAGTGAATTATCGGTTGTTGCGCAAGCTCGGTGATACGGCGATCAACGCGTATCGGATGCGATGGTTCGACGAGCGAGCGCATGGACGCGAATCCGCGCCTGCCCAGGCCCTCCCCCGCTCCGCGGGGGAGGGGTGAGCGCTATTTCTTCGCTTCGACCTCGGCCGGCGGACCCGCGCGCTTCGTCTGACGCTTCGTGAAGCGCCAGCCCTGTGGCGTCTTCACGAGCTCGTCGTCGTACAAGCCCATCGAGGCGATCGACGTCGGCTTCGTGCCAAAGTCCACGAGCATCAAGTACACGGATCCCTTCGCCGCTTTCGAATCGCCGGTGATCGACAGATTCGTATTCCAGTGCTGCCGCGTCGAGGGACCGTTCATGCGGGCGACCCACGTGTCGGTGACGAATTTCTTCAGCGCCTCGCGGCCGACATTGTTGTTGAACGCACCGTCGGGAGTGAACGTATCCGCCCATGCGTCCGCATTGCCGGAATCGATCGCATGGTTGTATTTCGAATAGAGCTGTTGAATCTCGACATAGTCCTGAACGGACATCGGATCGGCCGCGACCGCGGTCGCGGTGAGGGCAAGACCGCTCATGGCAAGCGCAAGAACGAGATGCTTCACTGTATCCCCCATGTGTGTGGTGTGCGCCGCACGCGCGGCGTCGCCGTCATCCTAACCGCAGGCGAACGACCACGCGACGGGGCAACGCAATGATTTGTCGATTGCGGCGTGCACCGGCTTTGCGCACACTGCCCGGCCTCCGAAAAGCCGCATCGCTCCCCGCTCCATGTCGAATCTGTACGGCGCCATTCAATCGTCCTTGCATGCCCGTGCGGATGCGGTCGTGCTCGAATCGAGCGGCGCAGGCGCACGCACGTGGACCGGACGCGAGCTCGATGCCTGGGTCGCCCGCTATGCGAGCGCGCTCATGGGTCTTGGCCTGCAGCCCGGCGATCGGCTCGCCGTCCAGGTGGAGAAGTCGGCGGAGAACGTCGCGCTGTATCTCGCGGCGCTGCGTATCGGCGCGATCTACGTGCCGTTGAATACGGCGTACGTGGCGCGCGAGATCGACTATTTCCTCGGCGATGCGTCTCCGCGCGTCTGTATCGTCGCCCCGGAGCGCCTCGATGAGTTGACCGTCGTCGCGCGCGCGAATGGCGTCGAGCATTGCCTTTCGCTCGGCACGGCTGGCGACGGCTCGCTCGCAGAGCGGGCCGCCGCGCCTGCGCACGATTCGAGCGTCGTCGCACGCGCGACGACCGACCTTGCCGTCATCTGCTACACCTCGGGCACGACGGGCCGCTCGAAGGGCGCGATGATCACGCACGGCAATCAGCTTTCGAACGCGCGCACGCTCATCGAAGAGTGGGGCTTCACGGCGAGCGATGTCCTGTTGCACGCGCTGCCGCTGTATCACGTCCATGGCTTGTTCGTCGCTCTGCACTGCGCCTTGCTGAGCGGCGCGCGCGTCGTGCTGCATCCGAAGTTCGACGTCGGCGCCGTACTCGCGGACCTCGGCCGCGCGACCGTCATGATGGGTGTACCGACGTTCTATACGCGCCTGCTCGCGGACGCGCGCCTCGATCGCGCCGCCGTGCGCAACGTGCGCTTGTTCGTGTCGGGGTCCGCGCCCCTGCTCGCGGATACGTTCGATCGGTTCGAGGCCCGCACTGGTCAGCGCATTCTCGAGCGCTACGGCATGACGGAGACCGGAATGATCGCCTCGAACCCGCTGCACGGCGAACGTCGCGCGGGCACGGTCGGCCGCCCGTTGCCCGGCATCGACGTGCGGATCACCGATGCGACGGGCAGCACGCTGCCGAGCGGCACGATCGGCAATGTCGAAGTGAAGGGCCCGAACGTGTTCCAAGGCTACTGGCGCATGCCCGAGAAAACGGCCGCGGAATTTCGTGCCGACGGCTACTTCATCACGGGCGACCTCGGCGTCCTGGAGGCGGACGGCTATTTGCGGCTCGTCGGCCGCGGCAAGGACTTGATCATTTCCGGCGGCCTCAACGTGTATCCGAAGGAGATCGAAACTGCGATCGATGCCTTGCCCGGCGTCGAGGAAAGCGCGGTGTTCGCGATTCCGCATCCGGATTTCGGCGAAGCCGTCGCCGCGGCGGTCACGTTGCGAGCCGGCGCTTCGCTGAGCGCGGACGCCATCGGCGCCGCCCTGCGCGCGCAGCTCGCGGCATTCAAGACACCGAAGCAGATCTACATTCTCGACGAGCTGCCGCGCAACGCGATGAGCAAGGTGCAGAAGGCGGTGCTGCGCGAACGTTACAAGGACGCGTTCGCGGCGCCGGGTTCGCGCTAGCGGGCACGTCACCGGCCGCGCTTTGGACCCGCGGCCGTAGTGGTATCCAGGTCTCGAGCCGAGCACGCCGCAGATGCGGGCGCCGCGCGGACGAGGCACAATGCCGGCGCCCTCGGCGGGCCAAGACAACTCAAGGCAGCGCAGCGACCAAGGCTCGCGCCACACGAAGGCTCGTGTCGGCGGAGCGAGTGTTCCGAACGATCAGTGAGTAACGCCGTCCTCGATACCGCCGTCCACGCAGAGACGCCGGAAGGAATCATGATCGAACTGCGCCCCGCCGGGCTCGCGGTGCGCTTCTATGCCTTTCTGATCGACTGGTCCATTCGCCTGGTCATCATCTGGGCGGTCAGCATGGTCGCCGTCGCGATGGGCGGTCTCGGCATCGCGCTCATCCTGATCCTGTTGTTCGCGCTCGAATGGCTCTACCCGGTCGCGTTCGAACTGAGCCGCTGGGGCGCGACGCCCGGCAAGCGCCTCATGAAGCTCAAGGTCGTGATGGACAGCGGCCTGCCGATCACGCCCGCCGCGTCCTTTACCCGCAACTTGCTGCGCGTCGCCGATTTCCTGCCGCTGATGTACGGCTTCGCGGTCGCGAGCATGCTCCTGCGCCGGGATTTCAAGCGGCTCGGCGATATCGCCGCGGCGACGCTCGTCGTCCATCAGCCGCTGCCATCGCCAAAAACCACCCTGCGCGACATCGAACCGCTCGCGCCTGCGCATGCGCTCGCGCCGCAAGATCAAGCCGCCGTCATCGCGCTCGCCGCGCGCGCCTCGCGCCTCACGCCGGAACGGCTCGATGAGCTCGCCGCGTTGGCGGCGTCCGTCTCGGGGGATGCCGGACGGTCGGGGCCGGAAGTCACACAACGCGTGCTCGCCGTCGCGCTCTGGCTGCTCGGTCGACGATGACACCGCTGCAATTCGAACAGCTGTATCAGCCCGAGTGGGACGAGCTCGAGCACGCACTGGCGGCACTGCGCAACTACAAGCCGTGGTCGAAGCGGGCCGACAAGCCACTCTCGGGCGAGCGCATCGCGGAGCTTTACCGTCGCGCATGCGAGCATCTCGCGCTCGCGCGGGCGCGCTCCTATCCCGCGCACATCGTCGAGCACCTCGACCGCCTCACCGCCGATGCGCATCAGGCGATCTATCAACGGCGCGAATTCGGCGTCGGGCGGCTGCGCCGGCTGTTCGGCGTCGACTTCCCGCGCGCCGTGCGCGCGCACGCGCTGTACGTGTGGATCGCGACCGCCGTCTTCGGCCTGCCGCTGCTCGTCATCGGCCTGCTCGTCTATTCCCAACCCGAACTGATCCTGTCGCTCGTCGATCCGGACACCGCCTCGATGTACGAGGAGATGTATTCGGACTCCGCTGCTTCGATCGGGCGGACGCGCACGGCCGACAACGACTGGCAGATGTTCGGCTTCTACATCCGCAACAACATCGGCATCGCGTTTCAGTGTTTCGCGAGCGGCTTGTTCGCGGGCGTCGGCAGCCTGTTCTTTCTCGCCTTCAACGGCGCGCACATGGGCGGCATCGCCGGCTACCTGACCGAGCGCGGCCTCTCCTCGACCTTCTGGTCGTTCGTCGCGACGCACGGCTCGTTCGAGCTGACGGCGATCGTGTTGTCCGGTGCGGCCGGTCTGCGCATCGGCCACTCGATGCTGGCGCCGGGCCGACGCACGCGTACGGAGGCACTCGTCGCGTCGGCACGCGAGTCGATCGTGATCGTGTACGGCGTCACCGTGATGCTCTTGATTGCCGCCGGCATCGAGGCGTTCTGGTCGTCCTCGACGTGGGTGCCGAATGCCGTGAAGTATGCCGTCGCGGCCTTCTGTTGGGCGGCCGTCATCGCGTATCTGACGCTCCAAGGCCGCCGTGCAAGTTGACTCCATCGCGATCCGGCTGCGTCGCCGCAGCGCCCTGGAAGCCGCCGATCTCGGTGTGCGGCTGTGTCAAAGCGCCGCGCGCTCCGTGTACACCTGCTACTTCGCGGTCGCCGTTCCCGTCATCGTGCTCGCGCTCGCAACCTTCGAGATCGCCGCCTGGCTGCCGACACTCCTGTTGTGGTGGCTGAAACCCTGGCTCGATCGCACGATTCTGTTCGTGCTGTCGCGCGCCGCGTTCGGTCAGACGACGACGCCAGGCGATCTGCGGCGAGCGCAGCGACACGTTCTGTGGGGCCAGCTGTTCGGCACCCTCACGTTGCGCCGCCTGTCGCCCTGGCGCTCGTTCACGCAACCGGTGTATCAGCTCGAAGGTCTGCCGTTGGGCGCGCGCGGCAACCGCGTACGCCAGCTTCGCGCCGGTAAGAGCGGCGCGGCCGCGCTCGTGACGGGCGCCTACTCGACGGCCGGCCTCACATTGACGCTGTCCCTGCTGTCGTTCGCGTTCTGGTTCGCGCCGGCGGGTCTTGCGCCCGATCCTTCCCAGTTCTTGTCCGGCGAAGGCGAGCGAGTGCTCGAGCTCGTCTTCGCGATCGCGTATGCGATCGTCATCCTGCTGCTGGAGCCTTTCTATGTCGCGGCCGGATTCGCGATGTACCTGAATCGTCGCGTCGAGCTCGAGGCCTGGGACATCGAGCAGGAGTTTCGTCGTGCGTTCACGCGCTGATGCACGCCGTCCGCATGCGCTCGCGGCCGCGCTGCTCGCGGCGATCTGCCTGTGTGGCGCGCTCGCGCCGCTGCAAGGACGCGCGCAGAACGTCGGCGATGCGCCGTCCGAGGACGAGATCGCCCGCGCCGTCGACGCGCTCCGAGCCGATCCGAACTTGAGCGGTGAGCGCGAAGTGCGCGTGTTGCGCTGGAATGGCGACGAACAGCCGAAACCCGCGGAAAGCAGCGGCTTCCTTCGCTGGATCGCGGGGTTCTTCACCTGGCTCGCTCAGCTGAGCCGCGTGCTCGTGTGGGTCGTCGGCGGCATGCTGGCGCTCGCGCTCGCAGGGCTCGTGCTGCGGATGATCGGAAGCCGCGAGCCGCTCGGCACGAGCGCACGCCTCAACGTGCCGACTCACGTGCGCGATCTCGACATCCGGCCCGAGAGCCTGCCCGACGACATCGGCGCGGCCGCGCTCGCGCTGTGGCGTCGCGGCGAGCATCGCGCCGCGCTCGCGCTGTTGTACCGCGGCCTGCTGTCGCGGCTCGCGCACGTTCATCAAGCGCCGATTCGGGATTCGAGCACCGAAGGCGATTGTCTGGCGCTCGCCTCGCGCCATCTGCCCGCTGACCGCCGCGACTATGTCGCGCGCTTGATCGACGTCTGGCAGCGCGCCGTCTACGGCGGGCGCGATCCGCACGTGGACGAGATCGAAGCGCTGGCGGCTGGCTTCGACGCCGCGCTCGCCGCGCCGGACGCGGGAAGCGCGCCATGAAGCCGCGCACGATCGTCACCGCGCTCGTCGTGATCGCGCTCGGCCTGCTCGCCTTCTACATCGCGCGCAACACGCACTGGGAGAACATGACGGTGCCCGCGCCGCTGCGCGGCGAAGCGCTCACGAACCCTTTCTACGCCGCGCAGAAATTTGCCGAGGCGCTCGGCGCGACGACCGAGCGGCGCAGAACCGTGGGCACGCTGACCGACGCCGTCGACGTGCTCGTGCTGTCGAACTGGCATTGGGATCTGATCGACGCGCGCCGTCGCGAGATCAAGCAGTGGGTCGAGGCCGGCGGACACCTGGTCGTCGACAACACCTTGATCGGCGATGAGGACTTCGCCGAGTGGTCTGGTGTCGGCTGGGACTATCCGGAGCCCGACGAGGAAGCGGACGAGAGCGACGATCGAGACGCGGACGGCAAGTCCGAGCGCACAGGCGAGCGCGAGGCCGCGCCCGCGACCTCGCCGAATGTTCCCGTCAGAGCGCTTTCCACGTGCGGCGCGCTGCGGGAAATCGACCGCGAAGGCAACGAGCGCCCGGAGTCCCGCACGCTCGAAGTGTGCCACCTCGACGTATCGAGCTTTCTCGATACGGACGAGCCGCTCGCGTGGGGACTGTCTCGAGACGGGAACTTACAGGCCGCGCGGGTCGCGGTGGGCAGCGGTACCGTGACGGTGTTGAATGCGGAACCGTTCGGCAACCGCGAGCTCGACACGGCGGATCACGGCAAACTGCTCGTGGCCGCGACGCAGC
>JAEYXD010000216.1 GCA_023428645.1 Pseudomonadota bacterium | reverse complement strand
ACGCACTCGCGCACCGCGATGACGTCGTTGCCGTCGACCTGAATGCCCGGCATGCCGGCCGCGATCGCCTTCTGCGCGAGTGTTTGCGCCGCCGTCTGCTGCTCGATCGGAATGGAGATTGCCCACTTGTTGTTCACGACGACGGAGACGAGCGGCAGCTGCTTCGCGCCCGCGAGGTTGATGGCCTCGTAGAACGAGCCTTCGGAGGTGCCGCCGTCGCCGATGAAGGCGAGCGCGCAGCGCGGCTCCTTGCGCACCTTGAACGCCATCGCGGCGCCGGCCGCATGCAGCATCTGTGTCGCGATCGGCACGCACCAGGGGAAATCGTGCTTCGGGCCGGCGAAGTCGTTGCCGCGCTCGTCGCCGCCCCAATACATCAGAACGTCCTTCATGCGCACGCCGCGCCAGAACAGCGTGCCGATCTCGCGATAGACGATGGCGACGCTGTCTTCCGGCGAGAGCGCGGCACCGACGCCGACGTGCGTCGCTTCCTGGCCGAGGCAGGGCGCGTACGTTCCCAGCTTGCCCGTGCGCTGCAGATTGATCGCCTTCGCATCGAAGGTGCGAGCCCGCAGCATCGCGCCGAACATCTTCAGCAGCTCGTCGGTGTCCTGGGCGAAGCGCGGCAGCTCCTGGACGATTTGTCCCTGCGCATCCAGATAGCGCAACAGTTGAATTTGAAACTCCGCGACGACTCGCACTCGCTCGTCTCCATGCTTCAGGGTATCGAGGCCGCGCGGATTATAGCCATGCGCGCCTCGCGCTAGCTCGTCATTCGCGTGCGCGGATTCGAGCGGCGCGAGCGAGCGCGCGGAACCGGGTTTACTCATGTTCATTACCTTTTCACGGCGCCGTCGCCATTCATCTCGTGCGCGCGCTCGATCAAGCGGCCGATCAAACGAGTCAGTGCGCGGCGATCCTGCAGGCTGAGCGAACTCAACAGGCGGCGCTCGTAGCGCAACGCCAGCGGCGCCACGCGCGTGTATACGGATTTTCCCGTTGGGGACAGCCGCAGCATCGAACGGCGTCGATCGCCCTTGTCGTAGCTGCGCCGGACGCGCCGCGCGGCGATGAGGCTTTGTACCGCGCGGCTGACCGCAACCTTGTCGAGCGCGGCGCGTTCTCCGACCTCGATGGCGGAGGAATTCGGATAGCGCGCCAGCACTGCCAATACGCGCCATTCGGGGATCGTGAGATCGAACTCCTGCTCGTAGGCGGTCGCGATGCTCTCGCTGACGATGTTCGTCAGCACGGCGAGGCGATAGGGCACGAAGCGCTCGAGATGCAGTTGTCCGGTCATTCGCATTGCTTCGTGGTCGTCGAACCTGCACGTTCCTTGACTGCCCAAAGGCGGATAGTTTCAATTGTAACGATCAAAACGGCGACCCTGCCAATGCATGTCGAGTCCAGTATGCAATGTGGCGCTGCAAAAGGAGCACTCTCATGAACGAAGCGACTCGCGCGTCCAAGTCTGAGGCGCAAATCACGCAAGAGAATCCGATGGGCACGGACGGATTCGAGTTCGTGGAATACACCGCGCCCGATCCGGAGCTGTTGCGCACGTTGTTCGAGCGCCTCGGATTTCCGATCCGTGCGCGCCATCGCAGCAAGAATGTGACGTTGCATCGTCAAGGTGACATCAATTTCATCATCAATGCCGAGCCGGACAGCTTCGCGCAGAAGTTCGCGCGCGAGCATGGGCCGTCCGCGTGCGCGATGGCATTTCGCGTGAAGGATGCGACCTTTGCGTACAAGCGGGCCATCGAGCTCGGCGCGAAGCCGGTCGAGACGCAAGTGGGGCCCATGGAGTTGAAGATTCCCGCGATCGAGGGCATCGGCGGCAGTCTCATCTATCTCGTCGACCGCTATGGTGAGCGCACCATCTACGACGTCGACTTCGTGCCCGTCGACGCGAGTCAGGCGCCGACGGCCGGGCTCACGTACATCGACCACCTGACGCACAACGTCGCTCGCGGCAACATGAACAAGTGGGCCGGGTTCTACGAGCGGTTGTTCAATTTCCGCGAGATCCGCTACTTCGATATAGAAGGCAAGAAGACCGGCCTGTTCAGCCGGGCCATGACGAGCCCTTGCGGGAAGATCCGCATCCCGATCAACGAATCGCAGGACGACAAGTCGCAGATCGAGGAATACCTGCGCGAGTATCACGGCGAGGGGATTCAGCACATCGCGCTCGGCACGGACGACATTTTCGCGACGGTGGACGCGCTGCGCCGGCACGGCGTGCAGTTTCAAGATACGCCCGAGACGTATTACGAGGGGATCAACGCGCGCGTCTCCGGTCATCGCGAGAAGATCGAGGAGATGCAGAAGCGCCGCATCTTGATCGATGGCAATCCGGACAAGGGCGAGGGCTTGCTGCTGCAGATCTTCACGCAGAACGTCATCGGGCCGATCTTCTTCGAGATCATTCAGCGCAAGGGCAACGAAGGATTCGGCGAGGGAAACTTCAAGGCGCTGTTCGAATCCATCGAGCTCGATCAGATCAGGCGCGGCGTTGTTTGAGTTGTTGTCTCCCGCAACGGGAGAGGGCGTGGATTGAGTTGTTTCTCCCGCAACGGGAGAGATAGGAGTCTCGAACCTGCGGCGCTGCATCTCGCGCGGCGCCGCGACAGCGCGTCGTTTCGCCTGCGCCTGAAGCTACCGCACCCGAGTGTGCTCCCGGGTTGTTGCTTTCTCACCTCCTGTGGCCTCCGCGATACAGCGAAGACATGTCAACGCGCACCGTTCAGGAGCGCGCCCCGGTAGTGCATCGCACAAGCTTGGAGCACTGCCGCAATCGTGGTTTTCCAACTGATTGATTTTCCTTCGATAAAACGTGGCACGAAATGTGCCTAACGAGAATCGGCGGGGTGCAACTCCGCTCTTAGGTGGTGCCATAACAAGTCAACCCGAAGGAATACGATGAACATCAAGAACTCGTGCATTTATGCAACAGTCCTGCTGGCCCTGGGGGGAACCTCTGTCGCGACGGCTGGAGATTTCACGGCGAATGTCGGCGTGGCCAACAACTATCTCTGGCGCGGCCTGACGCAAACGGAGAACGCGCCGGCGGTGTCGGGTGGCATCGACTTTGCGACCGATGTCGGCTTTTACGCCGGCACGTGGGTGTCGAACGTGAGCTTCGGGCCTGCCGACGCGTTCTCGTACGAGCACGACTTGTACCTGGGCTTCCGCGGCGGCGAGACCTTCACGTACGACATCGGCTACCTCTATTACAACTACGACACTGAAGCGGACTACGATTTCAGCGAGGTGTATCTCGCGCTCGGCTGGCAGGGCCTGACGCTCAAAGCCTCGGTGCTGGCGCATTCCGGCCGCGACGAGGAATTGGACGTCGAAGTGCCGAGCGTCGGCCCGAACGTGGACTACGGCTTTGGCTCCTCCACGTACATCTCTCTCGACTATGCCTTCGCGCTGCCGAAGGACGTGACCCTGACGGCCCATGTCGGTACGCACCAAGGCGACTTCGCCCGGTCGTTCAACGGTTTCCTGACCGGCAGCTACGAGGACTACTCGCTCTCGATCTCGAAGACGTTCGGCGACGGCACGTTCAAGTTCACGGTGAGCGACACGAATCTGACCGCCGCGGATCAGGCCGGCTTCGCCACGATCGCCAACAACAATCAATCGCCGAAGTACGTGGTCAGCTACACGCTGGTCTTCGACCTCTAAGCGAGCACACAACGAAAAAGGCCCGGTTCTCACCGGGCCTTTTTTCGACGCTGTGGAATCAGCGATTCGGGAAGCTCGCCGCGGGCGGCCCCGGACGGCGTTTCGCACGGGAGGGCTTTTCCTCCTCGAAGCGGGCGAACTCGGCCTGTTTGTCCTTCGTCACCCACTTGCGATTGAATGGCGGCTTGCCGGTGAAGTCGGTCACCAGCACGCGCTTGCCGGGTTGGCTGCTGTCGACAGTCGCCGCGGTGCGCTGTTCCTCGAAGCGCGCGAACTCTGTCGGTGAGAGATCCTTGACCTGCACGACTTTGCGCTGGAACGGCGGCTTGCCGCTGAAGTCGGTAACCAAGGCGCGATCGGCATCGAGCATCTGCACATGGGTGCCGGCCTGGGCCATGCTGCCGGCCGTCATCGCGATCACAGCCGCTCCGATGCACATCAAGCGTTTTCTCGTCTTTACCATTCGTCTCTCCTCGCTCTATCTCTGACCGACGCATTTACATGGTGCAGATCGCCGGCCGCCTGCCATCAAACAGTGCGGTCTAGCCTAGCCACGCTCAACCCCCGTTTTGTGACATTTGATTGCTGCACGGCTTTCATGCGGTTTTGAGGTCAAAGACCGGGCGATTCGTCGTGCAAACGACTTGGCATCGAAGCTGCAACGGCTCGCTCATGAAGGTTCGCGTTACGCTCCGCCCGGTCGTCATGGCGCTCTGCGCACTTGCTGCGAGCTTTGCCGCAGTGACGCCTGCGGGCGCGGCCGATCCCTTCGGAATCGCGCTGCCGATGCAACAGCAGGCGTCCGGCAACTATTACGTGACTGGGACGCTGAGCGGCGTCGTGCGGGCCGACTTCCTGGTCGACACCGGTTCCGGCTATGTCTCGCTATCGCCCGCGACGTTCGCGCAGTTGAAGTCTCTCCCTGGCACCGAGTTTCAGCGCGTCATCGTTGGCAGCATGGCGAACGGTCACGCGCTCAAGGTGCGGGTGTATCGGGTGGATCGGCTGGCGCTCGGCGAACACTGCGTGCTGCGTGATGTGGAGGTTGCGGTCATGCCGGGCGCATCGCGCGACATCCTCGGTCTCAGCGCGCTGCGGCGCGTAGCCCCGTTCGCGATGAATCTCGAGACACCGGCATTGCTGCTGTCGGGGTGCGACGCGCCGCTGGCCGCTGCGCGCTGACGCCGCGCCACTCAGTCGAATTTGCTCAGTATCGACGTGCCGCCGAGGCCGCGCATCTGGCCGAGAATCCACCGCTGGCGGGAGCGCACATAGCTCGACGGCGCATTCGCCCGCAGCCGCTTCGGGCTCGGTAATACCGCGGCCAGCAGCGCCGCTTCGTTCGACGTGAGCCGCGCGGCCGGCTTGCGAAAGTACGTCTCGCTCGCCGCTCCGACGCCGAAGACGCCGTGGCCGAACTCCGCGATGTTCAAGTACACCTCCAGAATCCTTTGTTTCGGCCACAAGAGCTCGATCAAGACCGTGAAGTAAGCTTCGAGCCCCTTGCGAACCCAGCTGCGTCCGCCCCAAAGAAACAAATTCTTCGCGACCTGTTGGCTGATCGTGCTCGCGCCACGGATCCTGCCGCGCTCGCGTTCGGCGAGCGCCCGGTCGATCGACTTGAAGTCGAAGCCTGCGTGATCGGGGAACATCTGGTCCTCGGCCGCGATGACGGCAACCTTCATGGGGCTCGCGATGCGATCCCACGCGACCCATGAATGCCGAATCTCAACATCGTGATTCATGCGCTCGATCAGCATGAAGGCACTCGTCGGCGGATCGACCCATCGCAACAGGCCGACGCACAGCACCGTGATCGCGATCCACGCGGCGATGAGCCAGAGGAGAAAGTGCAGGAATCGAGCTGTGAGCGAGCGCGTAGCCATCGACAAATTATGTAGCGAGGATGCTGCCAGCGTGACGCAGTTATCAGTGTTCGGCGAGCGTTTCGCTACAATCCAGCCCCGGTTGCCTGTATCAAACTCAAAGGGATACAGAGCATATATAAATGAACGGGTGACATGGGAACGCGGGAGACTTTCGCATGAATGCAAAGCAAGCCCTGGCAATGGGCATCGTGGCGGCGACGTTGGGAATGGGCCCCACGGTTGCCAGCGCGGACCCCTATTTCGGGCTGTTCTGGGGCAAGGGCAGCACGGATATCAGCCGCAGCGACCTGAATCGGCTCGCCATGGATTACACGATGAACACCCTCGGCGGCACCGCTCCCACCGGTCGCTCCGATCTGAACGACATGGATTCGATCTGGGGCGTTCAAGTCGGCTATCAGTTCAATCGCTGGGTGTCCGCGGAGCTTGGCTACGTCGACTTGGGTAAGGCCAACTACGTCGCGAACCTGACCTCGAACTTCGGCGCGGGCAACGAGCAGTTTTCGGTGCACGGCCGTTTCCTCACCTCCGGTCCCACGCTTGCTGTGCTCGGCACGATCCCGTTGGGCGAGCGTTTCGAGATTTACGGGCGCGGTGGTCTGTACTTCGCGGATACGCGCTTCCGCCGGAAGGCCATCTTCGCCGACGGCACCCAGGAATCACACGAGCAGAAGGCGGGAACGCAGGAGCTCTTCGGCGGTTTCGGCGCGTCCTGGAACATCAATGCGGACTACTCGCTGCGTCTCGAAGGCACTTACTTCTTGGATGTCGGCGACGACGACCGTACCGGCGAGGCGAGCATCGCTGCGCTGGCCGTGGCGATCGTGTTCCGCTGAGCGTCGCTCGATCTTCGACACTGAAAAGGCCCGCTGCGAGCGGGCCTTTTCGTTTGCGTCATTCCGCCAGGCTGCGCGCCGATTCGATGGTGATCGTCTCGGTCGGCACGTCTTGATGCCCCGCGCGATTGCCCGTCTTCACGCCGGCGATCGCGTCGACGACTTCCATGCCCGAATCGACTCGGCCGAACACCGCATAGCCGAAATTGCCAGGTTTGTTGTTCAGGAAGTCGTTATCGACCAGATTGATGAAGAACTGCGACGTCGCGCTGTTGATGTCGTTCGTACGCGCCATGGCGAGCGTGCCGCGCTTGTTCTTCAGGCCGTTCTCGGCTTCGTTCTTGATTGGCTCGCGCTGGCCGGACTTCGTCTTCATGTCCGCATCCATGCCGCCGCCTTGAATCATGAAGCCGGGGATGACGCGATGAAAGATCGTGCCGTCGAAGTAGCCGTCGTCGACATACTTCTTGAAATTCTCGCAGGTGATCGGCGCTTGCTTATCGAACAGCTGCACCGTGAACGTACCCTTCGACGTTTTGAACTCGATCATGCGGACTCCTGTGGCGCTTGGATGATCTGGCCTTCGGTCACGCGCTCGTGGCCCGCCAAATCGGCGTGGGAGCGTACGTGAGCGAAGCCGGCGCGCACAAGCAGGTCGCGAACGTAAGCCGATTGCTTCCAACCGTGTTCGAGAACCAGCCAGCCGCCGGGCGCGAGATACTGCGGTGCGCCGGCAACGATGTGGCGGATCGCATCTAACCCGGACGCGCCTGAAATCAATGCGCCCGTCGGCTCGTAGCGGCGCACGAGCGGATTCAGGTCAGGATCGTCCGAGGCGATGTACGGCGGATTCGACACGATCACATCGAAGCGCATGGCTTCGTCCTTGAGCGCCGCATACCAATGGCTTTGCAAGAAACGCACGTGCGCCGTTTGCAGGCGCGCCGCGTTACGCGTCGCGATCGCGAGCGCTTCTGGCGACACATCGAGCGCGGTCACGCGCACGTGCGGCCGCTCGCTGGCGATCGCGAGTGCAATCGCTCCGCTGCCCGTGCCGAGGTCGAGCACGCGGCGCTCGCCGTCCGACGAGACGGCCAAATGGTGGAGCGCGCGCTCGACGACGAGCTCGGTCTCGGGCCGGGGAATCAGCACCGCGGGCGAGACTTCGAACAGCAGCGACCAGAACTCTTGATGCCCGCGAATGTACGCAATCGGTTCGCCCTGCATGCGACGCTTCACGAGTTGTTGAAACGACCAGCCCGCTTGCGCGGGCAGCTGTCGCTCGGGAAAGGCGTGGAACTGCGTGCGGGGCAATCCCGTCACATGCTCGAGCAGCAGTTCGGCATCGAGGCGCGCGGAATCGGAGCTGCGCGAGAGCATCGTCGTCGCGGTATGCAATGCATCTGAAACGGATTGTCCTGAATCGGTAGCGGGCATTCGTCGGGCCAACCTTCTAGAATTCGCGGTAGCGCGATAACGCGCTCCAACGAACAGCGTAGCCGATCCGTCGGTGCGCGACATCGCTTCCCTCGCGACTGGAGCCTCGATATGCACGTGTACTCCAATGCCCTCGAAATGATCGGACATACGCCGATGCTGCGATTGCAGCGCCTGGATACGGGGCCGTGCGAGTTGTTCTTGAAGCTGGAAATGATGAATCCGGGCGGTTCGATCAAGGATCGCATCGGCAAGTCGATGATCGAGGAGGCCGAGCGTCGCGGCGAGTTGCGGCCTGGCGGCACGATCGTCGAGGCGACGGCAGGCAACACCGGCCTGGGGCTCGCGCTCGTCGCCGCGCAGAAAGGGTATCGCTTGATCCTCGTGCTGCCCGACAAGATGAGCCAGGAGAAAATTTTCAATCTGCGCGCGATGGGCGCGGAAGTCGTGCTCACGCGATCGGATGTGGGCAAGGGCCATCCGGAGTATTACCAGGATCTCGGGGCGCGCATCGCGAAGGAGCGCGGCGCCTACTTCATCAATCAGTTCGCGAATCCCGACAATCCCAAGGCGCACGAGTTGACGACGGCGCCGGAGATCTGGGAGCAAATGGATCAGAGGCTCGATGCGATCGTCGTCGGCGTCGGCTCCAGCGGCACGATCGCGGGCCTCGCCGCGTACTTCAAGCAGCATGCGCCGCATGTCGAGCTCGTGCTCGCCGATCCGCGCGGTTCGATTCTCGCGGAGTACATCGCGACGGGCCGCATGACGCAGAAGGGCGGGTGGCTCGTCGAGGGCATCGGTGAGGATTTCATTCCGGCGATTTGCGATTTCTCGCTGACGAAGCGCGCGTACAGCATCGCCGACGGCGAATCGTTCATGGTCGCGCGCGAGCTGCTGCAGAAGGAGGGGGTGCTCGCGGGCTCTTCGACGGGCACGTTGCTGGCGGCGGCGCTGCGCTATTGCCGCGAGCAGAAGGAGCCGAAGCGGGTCGTGACTTTCGCGGCCGACACCGGCGCCCGGTATCTCTCCAAGCTGTTCAACGATTTCTGGATGGAGGATCAGGGCTTCATCGAGCGCGAGCGTCATGGCGATCTGCGCGACCTGATCGGCCGTCCGCACGGTGAGCGCGCCACGATCACGGTGGGGCCGAACGACGTGCTGACGACCGCGCACAACCGGCTGCGCAACGCCGGTTTTTCGCAGCTGCCGGTGATGGACAACGAGCAGCTCATCGGCGTGGTCACCGAGGACGACATCCTGCGTTTCGCATTCGGCCGTCCCGAGCGCTTCAACGAGCCGGTGAGCAAGGCGATGACCTCGGCCTTCCTGCGCGTCGACAAGAGCACCTCGATCAACAACCTGGTCGCGATGCTGGAAGTGCGCTCGTCGGCCGCGGTCATGGATGGCGAGAAATTCCTCGGCCTCGTCACGCGCTCGGACGTGCTCAATTATTTGCGCCGGCAAGTGACTTGAAGCGCTGAAGCCAAGCTCAAGCCGTACAATCGACCTCGCAACCCTTCCGCAACGACATCTCTCACATGAAAGACGCTAAATCCCTGCGCTTCGGCACGCGCTGCATCCATGCGGGCCAGTCTCCCGATCCGTCGACGGGCGCCGTGATGCCGCCGATCTACACGACCTCGACGTATGCGCAGTCGAGCCCGGGCGTGCACAAGGGCTATGACTATTCGCGTACGAAGAATCCGACGCGCGGCGCGTGGGAGCGCTGCATCGCCGATTTGGAAGGCGGCGTGCGCGGCTTTGCGTTCGCGTCCGGCATGGCCGCGACGAGCACGCTGCTCGAATTGCTCGACGCGGGCAGCCACGTCGTCGCGATGAACGACCTCTACGGCGGCACGTTCCGGCTGTTCGAGCGCGTGCGCAAACGCACCGCGAACCTGGAGGTGACGTATGCGGACCTGTCGGAATGCGCGACGTTGGCGCAGGTCGTGCGTCCGGAGACGAAACTGATCTGGATCGAAACACCGACGAATCCGACGCTGCGCCTCGTCGACATCGCGCAGGTCGCGGCAGCCGCGCGCAAGCGCGGCATTCTCACGGTCGTCGACAACACGTTCGCAAGTCCGTGGGTGCAGCGGCCGCTCGAGCTCGGTGCCGACATCGTCATGCACTCGGCGACGAAGTATCTGAACGGCCATTCCGACATGGTCGGCGGCGTCGCCGTCGCGGCGACCGAGGAGCTTGCGGACAGGATCGGGTTCTTGCAGAACGCGATCGGCGGCATCAGCGGGCCGTTCGACAGCTTCCTCGCGCTGCGCGGCCTGAAGACGTTGAAGCTGCGCATGCGTCAGACCAGCGAGAATGCGCTGGCGATTGCCCAGTGGCTCGAGAAGCAGCCGAACGTGGCGCGAGTGCTGTATCCGGGACTGCCGAGCCATCCGCAGCATGAACTCGCGAAGCGTCAGATGCGCAACGGCTTCAGCGGCATCGTGACGTTCTTCGTGAAGGGCGGGCTCGATGAGGCGAAGCGGTTCCTCGAGCGACTCCGGATTTTCACGATCGCGGAGAGCCTGGGCGGCGTCGAGAGTCTCGTCGATCATCCCGGGCTGATGACACACGCATCGATTCCGCCGGAGCAGCGCAAGGCGCTCGGCATCGACGACACGCTGATCCGGTTGTCGGTGGGCGTGGAGGACGTCGAGGATTTGATCGACGACCTGGGCCAGGCGCTGCAGTAGTCGCGGGCGCGTCCGAAAGGGCGAGGGCAGGGTGAGGGGCGCACGCTCGTGCGCTCCTGCGGCAGCGGCGCTCCCGCGCCGCATGCGTAGTTACTCCACCGCGCGCGCCAACTGCTCGGCCTGATACTCCTGCTGCAGCGGCTGAATGACAGGATCGAGATCCCCATTCATCACGTCCGCGAGCTTGTAGAGCGTCAGATTGATGCGGTGATCCGTCACGCGCCCCTGCGGAAAGTTGTACGTGCGAATGCGCTCGGAGCGATCGCCCGAGCCGACCTGCGATTTGCGCGACTGCGCTTCTGCCTGCTCGCGCTTCTCCTGCTCCGACGCCATCAGTCGCGCCTTCAGCAGCGACATTGCGCGCGAGCGGTTCTTGTGCTGCGAGCGCTCGTCCTGGCACTCGACGACGATGCCGGTAGGCAAGTGCGTGATGCGAATCGCCGAGTCGGTCTTGTTCACGTGCTGACCGCCGGCGCCCGACGCACGAAACGTGTCGATGCGCAGCTCGGCCGGATTCAGATCGATCGCTTCGATTTCGGCCAGCTCCGGCAGGATCGCGACCGTACACGCCGACGTATGAATGCGGCCCTGCGCCTCGGTCGCGGGCACTCGCTGCACGCGATGCGTGCCGGACTCGAACTTGAACGAGGAGAATGCACCGCGCCCGACGATGCGGCTGATGATCTCCTTGTAGCCGCCGTGCTCGCCGGCGCTTTCCGACATCACCTCGACGCGCCAGCCGCGCTGATCGGCGTAGCGCGAGTACATGCGAAACAGATCGCCCGCGAAGATCGCGGCCTCATCGCCGCCGGTGCCCGCGCGGACTTCCAGGTAGATGTTGCTCTCGTCACGCGCATCCTTCGGCAACAGCAGCTTGGCGAGCTCTGCCTCCTCGACCTCGATGCGCGCATTCAGCGAGCCGAACTCCTCGCGCCCGAGCTCGCGCAGTTCCGCGTCCTCGCCGTCCATCATCTCCTGCGCGTTCGTGCGCTCGGCGAGCAAGCCTTGATACTCGCGATAGCGCGTGACGACGGGCTCGAGCTTCGAGTACTCCATCGACAGCTCGCGAAACTTGTCGTTGTTGCCGATGACATCCGGATCGGACAACAGCGCGCCGACTTCCTCGTGGCGCTCGACGAGCTTCTCCAGCTTATTGCGAATCGAATCTTTCATTTATAGAAAACGGCTTCAACCGACTCCCCTTCCCCCGCTGCGCGGGGGAAGGCTAGGGATGGGGGGCTCTTGTGCTTATCTGTCGTCGAGGTCGCTACCGGCCATCCGCTTCTTTGACGAGAGGCTCATTGAGCGATGCCTGCGCCGCAGTGCCTCTGCCAGCCGTCGACGCGCCGGGCTTGTCGATGCCGAACAGCGTTTGCGCGGCCTTGATGATCTCGGCATCGCCGCGCTCGGCGGCTTCGCGCAGCCGCTGGCTTGGTGCATGCATCAGGCGATTCGTCAGCGTCGTCGCCAGGAAATCGAGTACGTCTTTCGTATCGCGACCGGCCGCCAGCATGCGACGGGCCTGCTCCAGCGTTTGCGCGCGCGTCAGCTCGGCGTCATCGCGCAACTGCCGGATCGTCGGCACCGCGTCGAGCGTCTTGATCTCGCGCTCGAATTGCTCGATCTCGCGCGCGAGCATCTGGCCTGCATCGCGTGCCGCCGCGCGGCGCGATTCCAGATTCTCGTTCACGACGTTCTGCAGATCGTCGATCGTGAACAGGTAGATGTCCTCGAGCTCGGCGACTTCCGGCTCGATGTCGCGCGGCACCGCGATATCGACCATGAACATCGGCTTGCGCCGCCGCGCACGCAACGCCGCGCGCACGTCGCCCCGCGTGATCACGGGCGTCGGGCTCGCCGTGGAGCTGATGACGATGTCGGCCTCGGCGAGGTGCGTGGGCAGGGCGTCGAGCGCGATCGCGAAACCGTTGAACTCGGACGCGAGCGCCTGCGCTCGATCGACGCTGCGGTTCGCGATGATCATGCGTTGAATGCCGTTCGCGTGCAGGTGGCGGGCCGCGAGCGCGATCGTCTCGCCGGCGCCGACGAGCAGCGCCGTGTGCTGCTCGAATTTCTCGAACACCGTGCGCGCCATCGCGACGGCTGCGGAGGCGACCGAAACCGCGTTCGCACCGATCCGCGTATTCGTGCGGACGCGCTTGGCGACCGAAAACGCGGTCTGCAGCAGTCGATTCAGGTATGGGCCGGTCGTGCCTTGATCATGGGCGGCGCGATAGGCGTCCTTGAGCTGTCCAAGGATTTGCGGCTCACCGAGCACCAGCGAGTCGAGCCCGCACGCGACCGCAAACAAGTGCTCGATGGCCTGGGACCCGTGTAGTCGATACAAGGACTGGTGCAGATCGAGATTGTGCGTGGCGAGGTCGTGCCAGTGCTCGAGCCATAGCATGAGCTGCTGCGTGGCAGCTTCGGGCGAGGTGGTATTCGTCGCGCAATAGAGCTCCGTCCGGTTGCAGGTCGACACGATGATCGATTCCTGCACGCCGGGCACCCGCACGAGCTCGCGCAACGCCTCCGGCAACTCATCGCCCGCGAACACGACTTTTTCGCGGATATCGACGGGTGCGGTGCGGTGATTGATTCCTATGACGACGAGTGACATGCGAGTGCTGTCGCGAACCGGGCGGGATTGTCCGGGAAGGGGGTGGGGATGACAAGGATGTGAGCGACAAGAATCGCAGGGGCGACGCCGCGACCAGCCCCGGCTGATATATTGACCGCCTATGTTGCACGCGAAATGGATCCGAATCGGCTCGGGATTGGTGCTCGGCGTCGTACTTGCCGGCTGTGCCGGAAGTGGGGCGCAGCGATCGCAGGCCCCGGCGGAAGCCGCGCTTCCCAGCGATCCGAATGCGCTCGTCCTCGGGGCGGAAGTGGCGCTGCAGCGTAAGCAATACCGGGAGGCGGCACGCGCCTATGTCCGCGCCGCACAGTTGGCGGACGACGAATCGCTCGCCGAGCAGGCGGCCCGAACCGCGTTCGAGCATCACCAATGGACGCTCGTGCTCGCGGCGGCCGAACGCTGGCTCGAGCTGAACCCGACGAACGAGGAGGCGCGCCGCTTCGCGGCCTTCGCCGCCCTGCATCTGTATCAGATCGATCGCGCCGCCGAGCATCTGGCGTTCCTGCTCGAATCCGCTTTCATCAATGCCCAGGCCGGTTATCTCGCGCTGCTGCCGCAGTTGGCCGAGGAGGGTACGCCGCCCGCGGTCACCGCCGTCCTGCAGAAGCTCGTCGAGCGGCATCCGGATCTCGCCGAGTCGCATTACGCGCTCGCCCGCGCGGCGCTCCAGTCCGAGAACCTGGCGCTGGCCGCCGAGCACGCGAAGCGCGCGACGGACATCGCGCCGTTCTGGTCGCGTGCGGCCTTATTCCGCGGTCAGATGGAGATGGTCCAAGGCGACAACGAGGCAGGCCTTGCGACGGCGCGTGGCGCCATCGAGCAGGACCCGCAGGAAGACTATCGGCTCGAATACGCGCTGATGCTGATGCAGGCGGGCAGGGACGAAGAGGGTCGTCGCGAGCTCACGCGCTTGTTGGAGAACGACGCGACCGCGCCGTTCGCCGAACGGGCGCTCGCCGACATCGACTTTCAGATGGGCGATCGCGAAGGCGCGAAGGTGCGCTATACGAATCTGCTGTCGAGCGGCCGTTATGTGTACGAATCGCTGTTCTATCTCGGCGCGATCGCCGAGTCGCGCGAGGCCTGGGACGAGGCCGTGCAGATCTACAGCCGCGTGACGGGCGGCGATCTCGCCGTCCCATCGCAGGTGCGCGCGGCAGTCATCAAGACTCGGCAGAAAGACCTCAAGACGGGCTTGCAGCACCTCGAGGATTTCGCCGCGACGCGGCCGCAGTACGCGCTCGACGTGACCGTCGCGCGGGCGAATCTGCTGTCGAGCCAGGGCGATCGTGACGGTGCGATCAAACTCCTGGAGTCGGCGCTGAAGGAGTATCCGGATTCAGCGGAGCTGCGCTTCGCGCGCGTCTTCCAGCTCGAAGCCGCCGACAAAGTCGACGCCGCGGTCGACGAGATGCGCGCGCTCGTCAAGGATCGACCGGGAGACCCCACCGCGGCGAACGCGCTCGGCTACACCCTGGTCGATCGGACGCGCCACCACCGCGAAGGTCTGCAATACATCGAGTCGGCGCTCGCCGTGACGCCCGACAGCGGGGCGGTGCTCGACAGCATGGGCTGGGCGCTCCACCGCATGAAACGCAACGAAGAGGCGCTGACGTATCTGGAGCGCGCGAGCCAGCGCATCAACGACCCCGAGGTCGATCTGCATCTGGGCGAAGTGCTGCTGGCGCTCGGCCGCAAGGACGAGGCACTCGCGAAACTGAAGGCCTCGCAGGCGCGCTTTCCCAACAACGAGGACTTGAAGAAGCGTCTCGAGTCCTTGCCGAATTAGCGAGCGCAGGTGAGCGCTTCGCGTCTTTCCATCGGGCTCTTCTGTGTCGCGCTGCTCGCGGGCTGCGCGGCCGCGCCGCCGCGTGCGCCCACCATTTCGGTCCCGCTCGAACAGCTCGATCGCTGGCAGGCCCACGGCCGTATCGGCGTGTCGGGGCCCGCTGGCGGCGGGTCTGGCTCGTTCGATTGGCAGCAGGACCAAGACGCGGCGAGCGTGCAGATCCGTGGTCCGGTCGGAATCGGCAGTGTGCGCTTGCAGGTGAGCGGCGAGCCGAACGATCCGCAGATCGAGCTGCAGACCGGCGACGGCGCGACGCTGGAATCGGACGCCGCCTGGAGGGAGCTCGAGGCCCGTCTCGGGGCCGACCTGCCCGCGGGCAATCTGCGCTACTGGCTGCTCGGGCTCGCGGCACCGGGCGAGCACCGCTGGAGCGAGCCGAACGCCGCGGGCGAGGTGAGCTTGGAGCAGCAAGGGTGGCGCATCGATTATCAGCGCTACTCGGATCAGTTCGGCGCGAAGTTGCCGACGCGCTTGCGCGCATCGAGCGGTGACGCGCGCGTTCGCATCGTGATCGACCGCTGGCGGCTCGGACCATGAGCGAAGAGTTCGGCGCTTGCCTGGGTGAGCCGCTGTCCTGGCCCGCACCCGCAAAATTGAATTTGTGCCTGCACATCGTCGGTCGCCGCGCGGACGGCTATCACTTGCTGCAGACCGCGATTCAATTCATCGATCTGTGCGACGAGCTCATGTTCTATGAGCGTCCGGACGGTGTGATCGAGCGCGTCGCCGGCCCGTCCGACATCGCGGCGGACAGCGACCTGACGATGCGCGCCGCGCGGCTGTTGGCGCGCGAGGCGGGCATCGACGCGGGCGTCGGCATCGAGCTGCGCAAGCAGGTTCCGGTGCAAGCGGGGCTCGGCGGCGGCAGCTCGGATGCGGCGACGGTGCTCGTCGCGCTCAATCGCCTGTGGGGCGTGGACTTCGATATCGAGCGCCTGGCGCAGCTCGGCCTCGCGCTCGGCGCCGACGTGCCGGTGTTCGTGCGCGGTCACGCCGCGTGGGTGGAAGGCGTCGGCGAACGCATCGAGCTGGCCGACTATCCGGAATCCTCGTACCTCGTCATAAAACCGCGTGCGGCAGTGAGTACGGCGGAGATCTTTCAGGCCGCTGAATTGACACGTAATTCCCCCATCACGACAATACGCGCCTTTCTCGGGGGGGGTGGCCGCAATGACTGCACCTCCACCGTGCGCAGACGCTATCCAGAGATCGCCGAAGCGCTTGATTGGCTTGAGAAATTTGGCGAGGCGAGGCTGACCGGTACCGGCGCCTGCGTCTTCGCCGTCATGCCCGATACCGCGCGTGCGCTCGAGGTAAAAGCGCGGTTGCCCGCGCAGTGGGCGGGTTTTGTGGTTCGCGGGCTGAATCGCTCGCCATTGCTGGATCGGCTCGCGTACGAGTCGTAAGCCAGCGCATTTGAGATTGTTTTCGGTTGGGGCGTCGCCAAGTGGTAAGGCAGCGGGTTTTGATCCCGCCATTCGGAGGTTCGAATCCTTCCGCCCCAGCCAGTTACAGGCTCTCCGGAGTTCTCCTGAATGGATCGTTCGACGATGGCGGTGTTTGCGGGTAACGCCAACCCGCAGCTCGCTCAAGATATCGCGCGGCATTTGATGGTGCCGCTCGGTCGAGCCGCCGTTAGCCGGTTCAGCGACGGTGAGTCCACCGTCGAGCTGCTCGAAAACGTGCGCGGCCGTGACGTCTTCATCGTCCAGCCCACCTGTCCGCCGGCGAACGATCACCTGATGGAGTTGCTCGTGATGGTCGATGCGTGTCGACGCGCGTCGGCCGAGCGCATCACCGCGGTCGTGCCGTATTTCGGCTATGCCCGGCAGGATCGGCGTCCGCGCGCGACGCGCGTGCCGATCACGGCGAAGCTGGTGGCGAACATGATCGCGAGCGCCGGCGTCGATCGCCTGCTGACGGTCGATCTGCACGCGGATCAGATTCAGGGCTTCTTCGACATTCCGGTCGACAACGTGTACGCCTCGCCCGTATTGCTCGGCGACGCCTGGAAGCAGAAGTACGAGGACCTGGTCGTCGTATCACCCGACGTCGGCGGCGTGGTTCGCGCGCGCGCGCTCGCGAAGCGGCTCGACGATGCGGATCTCGCGATCATCGACAAGCGTCGTCCGCGTGCGAACGAGTCCGAAGTGATGAACATCATCGGCGAAGTCAAAGGCAAGACGTGCGTCTTGATCGACGACCTGGTCGATACCGCCGGCACGCTGTGCCACGCGGCGAAGGCGTTGAAAGATGCGGGCGCGAAGCGCGTGCTCGCGTACATCACGCATCCGGTGCTGTCGGGGCCCGCGATCGACCGCATCGGCAAGTCGTCGCTCGACGAGCTCGTCGTGACCGATACGATTCCGCTGACCGAAGCGGCGCAGAAGTGCACGAAGATTCGCCAGCTCTCGGTCGCCGGGCTGCTCGCAGAGACGATGCGGCGCATTCGGGACGAGGAGAGCGTGAGCTCGCTGTATATCGATTGATGATGAATGGGGCCTCGAGCAACGGGCGCTGCCCGTGATGCTCGAACGCTTCATTCATCGGGTGGCGTGTTCGAACTGGTCGCGGTCGAACAAGGCCTTTTTGGTGAGAGGTGCGATGCGGAGGCTCGGGTCGAGCACGAACCGCGGCGCACTGATCACCTTTTTTGTTTGGAGCTATCCATGAAAACTGCGTTTGAACTCGTCGCCGATCCGCGGGATGGCGTGCAGGGGAAGGGTGCGAGCCGCCGCCTGCGTCGTTCCGGCAAGGTGCCGGCGATCCTTTACGGCGGCAACGCCGAGCCTCGCCAACTCATTCTCGACCACGCGAACTTGCTGTCGCTGCTCGTGAACGAGCGCTTCTACACGACGATCCTGTCGTTGTCCGTCAAGGGCGAGAAGCAGGCGGCCATCCTGAAGGATGTGCAGCGCCATCCGGCGAAGAACCAGGTCCTGCACCTCGACTTGCAGCGCGTCCTCGAAGATGCGCCGCTGCGCATGCGGATTCCGCTGCACTTCAAGGGCGCTTCGGTGTCGCCGGGCGTCAAGACGCAGGGCGGCGTCGTGTCGCACTTGCTCAACGACGTCGAAGTGTCGTGCTTGCCGAAGTACCTGCCTGAGTACCTGGAAATCGACATGTCGGAGATGCAGATCAACGACATGAAGCGCATGTCCGACCTCAAGCTGCCGGAAGGCGTGTCGCTCGTGTCCCTCTCGCATGGCCGCGACGAGGCGATCGTGTCGATCCACCATCCGCGTGCGGAAGAAGCGGAAGCGCCCACGGCGGAAGCGGCGGCTGCTCCTGCGGCCGGTGCGGCGCCTGCGGCGGCTGCGGGCGATGCCAAGAAGGCAGCGGCTCCAGCGGCTGCGAAGAAGGAAGGCGGCAAG
>JAEYXD010000170.1 GCA_023428645.1 Pseudomonadota bacterium | reverse complement strand
GTAGCTCTCGTAGAGCACGCCGAGCATGATGTACATCGTGACGACGGCCGCGAGAATCAGCCACAGCGTGCTCGACAGCGAGTTGCGAAACGCATCCGCGGCACCCTGGAATTCCACTTCGACGGCGGGCGGCATCTGCAGCTCGCGCTGCACCCGCTCGATCGTGCCCACGGCTTCACCGAGCGACGCCCCCGGCGCGAGATTGAAGGAGACCGTCGCCGCTGGAAATTGGCTGACGTGATTGATCGCGAGCGCGGTCGGCCGCTCGCGGATCGTGGCGACCGTTGCGATCGGCACCTGCGACCCGCCGGCACCCGGCACGCGAATGCGCTCCAGGGCTTCCGGCCCCTGCTGAAAGCTCGGATGCACCTCGAGGACGACGCGATATTGATTCGCCTGCGTGAAAATCGTCGAGATCTGCCGCTGCCCGAAGGCGCTGTATAGCGCTTCGTCGATCGCCGCGATGCTCACGCCCAAGCGGCTGGCGGCGTCGCGGTCGATGTCGATGTACGCCTGCAGCCCGTTGTCCTGCAGGTCACTCGCGACGTCCGCGAGCGCTGCATCGTCTTCCTGCAGGCGTTCCACGAGCCGCGGCGTCCACTCGCTCAGCAGCTCCGGGTCCGCGCTCGTCATCGTGAACTGGTATTGCGTGCGGCTGATCCGGTCTTCGATCGTCAGATCCTGCACGGGCTGCAGGAACAACTTGATGCCGGGTACGTGCGCGACACGCTCCTGCAAGCGGCGCACGATCTCGATGGCCGAAGCGTCGCGCTCCCCATGCGGCTTCAATTGAATCGCGAAGCGACCGCTGTTGAGCGTCGTGTTGTTGCCATCGATGCCGATGAACGACGCCAGGCTCGCGACGGCCGGATCGTTCAGGATCTCGCGCGCGAGATTCTGCTGCCGCTCCGCCATCGTGGCGAACGAGACGGATTGCGGCGCTTCGCTGATGCCCTGGATGGCGCCGCTGTCCTGCACGGGAAAGAACCCCTTCGGCACGGCGAGGTACAGCAACGCCGTAAGCGCCAGCGTGCCGAGCGTCACGAGCAGCGTCGCGCGCTGGTGGCGCAGCACCCAGTCGAGCCACACGCCGTAGCGGGCGATGACGCCGTCCAGCGGACCTTGATGACGCGTCGCATGGCCTTGCTTCAGGAAGTACGCGCACATCATCGGCGTCAACGTCAGCGACACGACGAGTGACAGCCCGATCGCGACCGCAAGCGTGATCGCGAACTCGTGGAACAGCCGGCCTGCCACGTCGCCCATGAACAAGAGCGGTATCAGCACGGCGATCAGCGACAGTGTCAGCGAGACGAGTGTGAAGCCGATCTGACCAGCGCCTTTCAGGGCCGCCTGCAAGGGCGTTTCCCCCTGCTCGACGTGCCGCGCGACGTTCTCCAGCATGACGATGGCATCGTCGACGACGAACCCGGTCGCGATCGTCAGGCCCATCAGCGTCAGATTGTTGATGGAGAATCCGGCCAGATACATGACGCCGAACGTACCGACGAGCGACAGCGGCACCGCGATGCTCGGAATGAGGGTCGCGGGGATGTTGCGCAGGAACAGGAACGTCACCATGACCACGAGCGCGACGGCGAGCAGCAACTCGTGTTGCACGCTATCGATCGACGCGCGAATCGTTTGCGTACGATCGCTCAGGATCGCCACGTCCAGGCCGGCCGGCAAGCTCGCGGTCAGCTGCGGCAGGAGCGCCTGCACACGATCGACCACTTCGATCACGTTCGCGCCCGGCTGGCGCTGGATGTTCAGCAGCACGGCCGGCACCTCGCCCGACCACGCAGCGAGCCGGCGATTCTCGGCGCCCTCCTCGACGGTCGCGACGTCGCCGAGGCGCAGTGGCGCGCCATCGCGATACGCGAGGATCAGGTTGCGATATTCCTCCGCGGACTTGAGCTGATCATTCGCGTCGAGCATCACGGCGCGGGTGGCGCCATCGAAGCTGCCTTTCGGTTGATTGACGTTCGCGGCGCTGATCGCGGAGCGCACGTGATCCATGCTCAAGCCCGCGGAGGCGAGCGCGAGCGGATTGACCTGCACGCGCACGGCCGCGCGCTGACCGCCGGCGATCGACACCATGCCGACGCCCGATACCTGCGCCAGCTTTTGTGCCATCCGCGTATCGACCAGATCGTGCACGGCCGACAGCGGCAGGCTCTTGGAGGTGATTGCCAGCGTGAGGATCGGCGCGTCCGCCGGATTCACCTTGTGATAGATCGGCGGCGCCGGCAGATCGTTCGGCAGCAGATTGTCCGCGGCGACGATCGCCGCCTGCACTTCCTGCTCCGCGACCGCGAGCTCGATGTCGAGCGAGAACTGCAGCGTCAGCATCGACACGCCGGCGGCGCTCGTCGAGGACATCTGACGCAATCCGGGGATCTGTCCGAAGCGACGCTCGAGCGGCGCGGTCACGGTGTTCGTCATCACTTGCGGACTCGCGCCCGGATACAGCGTGAGGACCTGGATGATCGGATAGTCGACCTGCGGCAGCGCCGCGACGGGCAGCAGCCGATAGGCGAGAATGCCCGATAGCAGCAGAGCGACCATCAGCAGCGTCGTCGCCACGGGCCGCAGAATGAACGGCCGGGACAGGTTCATGTCGCGGTCGCCGGCGCTTCCGCGGGCTGCTCATCGGCGATGATGCGAACCGTCGCGCCCTCGCGCAGCCGCTCGAAGCCTTCGAGCACGATCTGCTCGCCTGCCTCCAGCCCTTCTTCGATGACGAGGCGGTCGTTGTCGGCGGGACCGAGCTTCACGACGCGGAGCGACGCCTTCTCCTCCTTGACGACATAGACGTAGTTGCCGCGCGAGCCGAACTGCACGGCCGCGCTGGGAATCACGACGGCGTCGGTGATCGTCCGCACGTGCAGGCGGACGTTCACGAACTGATTCGGAAACAGCTCGTTGTTCTGGTTCGCGAACGCCGCCCTCAGCCGCAGCGTGCCGGTGGTGGTGTCGATCTGGTTGTCCAGGCTCGCAAGCTGACCGGACGCCAGCAGCTCCTGCTCCCGGCGATCCCAGGCTTCCACGACGGGTGCCTGCTTGGAACGATGAGCGTCGAGCACCTCGCCGACCTCGGTCTCCGGCACGGTGAAGACGACCCCGATCGGCTGCACCTGCGTAATCGTGACCAGGCCTTCCGGATCGCTGCTGCGAATCAGATTGCCGGGATCCACCTTGCGCAGGCCGAGCCGGCCGTCGATCGGCGCGACGATGCGCGTGTAGTCGAGCTGCAGTTTCGCGCTCGCGACCGCGGCACTCGAAGTCTCCAGGCGCGCGCGCAGCTGCCGCACGAGCGCTTCCTGGTTGTTCAGCTGTTGCTGGGAAACATAGTTCTTCGCCAGCAGATCCTTGAAGCGCGCCAGCTCCATTTCCGCGTTCTGCAGCTGGACCTGGTTCTCCTGTTCGGCACCGCGCGCCTGCGCGAGCGCCACTTCATGCGGGCGTGGATCGATTTCGGCGAGCAGCTGACCCTGCTTGACCGTCTGGCCTTCCTCGAACAGGACCCGCACCAGTTCCCCGTCGATACGACTGCGCACGGCGACCGTGTTCAGCGGCGTCACTGTTCCAAGGGCTTTCAAACGCAGCGGTAGATTTTCGAGCCGCGCCTCGGTCAGCTTCACGGGCACCGTATTGGAGCGCCGCGCGGACGGCGCCTCCTTCGCGCATCCCACGAACGTGACCAGGACGGCAAGACCGACGCAGCGGATGGCCAGCATCGACGGTGCAGCAAAAGCTCTCATGAATACTCGTCCACTGCGCGGCGATGGCCTTCCGGTTCACGCCAGGCGAGATGCCACGGACGCGCAAGACTCGAGACCGCGTTTGTATGAAATCGTGTTGCCAACGTCAGAGTGCGGCTCGATGCGCACCCGCGCACGCTCCCCCGAGACGCGCGAAGTAGCCGCATCTTGTCTGACGCACCGCCCTCATGTTGCAAAAAAGAGTGAATAGCCGTGAAGGTGTGTCTCGCGGACGCCACGCGGATGCAGTTCGCCCCTGTGTAGATGACGCTCGTCCCGCCGTGCTTTCGACGCCGGGGCGCCCTAAGTACGAATGCATGCGCGCCCGAGCACATGGCGGCTCGGACGCACGGGCCGGGATCACCCGGACACTCGAATCAAGGGCTCGAGAGGTGTGTCGTGCGAAAGCTCATTCCATTGTTCATTGCGGCGGCATCGCTCAGCGGTTGCATGGTGCTGCCCCACTACGGCCATCTGCGTCCGGTCACGAAGTCGCAAGCCAATCCCCACGATCTCGTCTGCCTGAAGACGGATTACTTCAAGCCCTGTACGCTCGTGCGGCGCGAACATCTCAGGATGATGCCTGCCTTGCGCGGCCATCATGACCTTTGAGGCGCAGCGTCGGATCGGCACCTCACGCGCGCGCAGGTCCGCTATGATCGACGGCATGTTGACAAGGCTACTTGCCATGCACTGGGGCCGATGGGTCCTTTTCATGCTGGGATGGGGTGCGATCTCGCTGCTATTCGCCCCCGAGGCGTATCTCAGTTTCCTCCTGCGCAGAACGCCGATCTCATGGACCGAAACGCTGGAGCTCACTGTCGTCAACTCCGGCATCGCGCTGCTGTTCATTCCAGCCATCATCTGGCTCGCTCGCCGTTTTCCGTTCGACCGCCGCAATTGGCGCCGCGCGCTGCTCGTGCATGCGCCCGCCTGTCTGTTGTTTTCGATCGGCCACTCCGTGCTATATGCGCTCGCCTGCCACGCGTGGAACGACGTCGGCAGCACGCTCTTCTATCGCTTCCACCCGAATCTGATCACGTATTGGGCGGCCATCGGCTTCACGCAGGCGTTCGATTATTTCCAGAAGTACCAGGAGCGCGAGCGGCAAGTGGGCGATCTGCGGCTGGAGCTGCTGCGCGCGCAGCTGCAGCCTCACTTCCTCTTCAACACGCTGCACACGATCTCCGCGATGATGCATCAGGACGTGAGTCGCGCCGATCGCATGGTCCAGCGCTTGAGCGAGCTGTTGCGCCTCACGCTCGTCAACATCGGCGCGCGCGAAGTCCGCCTGGCCGACGAGATTCATTTCGTGCAGCTGTACTTGGAGATCGAGCGCGAACGCTTCGGCGAGCGCCTGGCAACGACCGTCGATGCCTCGCTCGAGGCGCTCGATGCGCTCGTGCCGGCGATGTTCTTGCAGCCGCTCGTCGAGAACTGCGTGCGCCACGGACTCTCGGCGCAACAGCCCGACGCCACGATCGTCATCCGGGCGACGCGCAGCGACGATCGGCTCGTGCTGAACGTCCTCGACAACGGGCGCGGCCTGCGCGAGAGCCCCGTGTCCGAGCGCCTGGGCTTGTCGATCACACGCAAGCGGTTGCAGCAGCTGTATCCGCAGCAGCACACGTTCAGTATCGCGGCGCGCGATCCTCAGGGCGTGATCGTCACGGCGGAAATTCCGTTCCGCACGCCGCGCGCCATTCTGGTCGACACCGAGATCACGAGCGATGGGCATCAGGACAGTTATCGTCGACGACGAGCCGTGGGCGCGATCTAGGATCGTCACGCTGCTCGGCGCCGAGCGCGACGTCGAGATCGTGCGTGAGTGCGCGAACGTCGAGCAGGCGATCGAGTCGATCACCGCCGACCGGCCCGATCTCGTCTTCCTCGACGTGCAGCTGCGCGAGCAGACCGGTTTCGAGGTCGTGGACGCGATCGGCCCCGCGGCGATGCCGCTCGTCGTCTTCGCGACCGCGTACGACACGTACACGCTGCAGGCCTTCGAGGCGCAGGCGCTGGATTATCTGCTCAAGCCGTTCGACGAGGCGCGCTTTCGAACCTGCCTCGATCGCGCCCGCAAGCGCCTGACGGACTCGAGCGGCGATGGGGCCGCGTTGCGCACTCTATTGGCGTCGCTGCAGCCCGAGCGCCGGTTTCTGCAGCGCCTGGCGGTCAGTCGCGGCGGCCGGCTGATTTTCCTGCGCGCGACGGTGGTGGATTGGATCGAAGGAGCGGGGAATTACGTGACCGTACATGTCGGCCGCGAAACTTATCTGCTGCGCGAGACCCTCAATACGCTCGAGTCACGACTCGATCCCCACCAGTTCGTGCGACTGCACCGCTCCGCGATCGTGAATGTCGACCGCATTCGACAGCTCGAACCCTGGTCCCGCGGCGAACAAGCCGCCGTGCTTGCCGACGGCACTCAGCTCACGGTGGGTCGAACGTATCGCTCGCGGCTCGCCGCGCTGATCAGGAATTCGCTCGATCCGTCGTGAGCGCGGGCGGCGGCGCTATAGCCAGCGGACGAAATCCGCGGGCGGCGGCGTCACGACCGGCCCTGGCGCCGCGTTCGTCCCGAGATACAAATAACCGACGATGTGATCTTCCGCCGCGAGTCCGAGCAGTTCCTTGACGCTGGCTGCGTACGCAGCGGTCCCGGTCTTCCACATCGCACCATAGCCGAGCGCATGCGCCGCCAGGAACATGTTTTGAAGCGCGGCCGCGACGGCGGTGACTTGCTCGATCTCCGGAATCTTTCCCTTCGTGATCTTCGCCGCGACGGCGATGATCGTCGGCGCGCGCAGCGGCTTGGCCGCCTCCGCGGCCAACTGCGACTCGAGCGCCCCCGGGAGCCTCTGGCGCAGCAGATCGGCCATCGCGCTGCCGAGACGCTTGCGCGCGTCGCCTTCGAGCACGATGAATCGCCACGGTCGCAGGCGTCCGTGATCCGGCGCCCGCATTCCCGCGGCGATGATCTTTTCGATATCTGTCCGCGTGGGTGCCGGCTCGGTCAGCTTCAGCGCCGAGGTCCGGCTGTGGATGCCTTCGATCAGATCCATGGTTGCTCTCGTCAGATCCGCCGCACCTGCATCGCGAGATGCAGACGGTCGCCGCGCGGCGTGCACATCGAGATGTCGACGCCGCCATCGACAGGCCATGTGCGGGCGAGCGCTTGCGATGGCAAGTACACCGGCAGCTTGAATTGCGTATCGACCTGGATGCGTTCCGCGGGCAGTTGGGCCGCGGCCGACCCGAGACAGCGGCCCATCGACCACATGCCGTGCGCGACCGCCTGCTTGAAGCCGAACATTTTTGCGGTGCGCGCCGTGAGGTGAATCGGATTGAAATCGCCGGACACGCGCGCATAGCGCCAGCCCGTGTTTTCGGCGATCTCGAGCGTGTCGGTCTGCACGCCGTTGGCCGGATGCAGCGACCGCTCGATCGACGGACGTTTCGAGCCTTCCTTCGGCGGCGTGTTGCCGCGGGCGAACATCGTGCTCACCTCTTCCCAGACGATCTCGCCATCGACCGCGTAACGGGTCGTGAAATCGTATTCCTGGCCGATGTCGGTCACACGCAGCGTATCGAAATGCACCGTCAACGACAGCGGCGTGTCGAGCGGCACGTCGCGATAGACACGAATCGTATTGCGCAGATGAATGAGCCCGAGCACCTTCACCGGAAACTTCTCGGCGATGAACAGCTGCATGTGCAGCGGCATCGCAACCGTGTGCAAGTACGCCGGCGGCATCCGCGTGGCGGCGGGTACGTTGCAGATCTGGCGGTAGCTCTGCAGATGCGCGGCCGACAATTTCACTTGCTTGACCGCGAGCTCGATCGGCGTGACGAGCGTGCCCTCCGGCGCCGAGTACGGCTTTTTTCCCATCAATACGCGGGCGTACGCCGGCACCATCGAGGGAATGCGGGCGAATGTGATCTTGGACGTATTCGGCATGCGCTGCGAGCTTTGTGCTTGCGATAGAACGGTTCGGCGGTCTCTTGCGTCAGGGCACGACTTGGTCGATGCGGATATTCAATGTGCCCGTATCCTTGCCGAATTCATAGTCGGCTTGGCCGAAGAAATCGCCGCTCTGCGCCTGCGGCGTCCCCGAACGTGACAAGCGCGCGATCACCTGCACGCGCTGCGCGATCGCGAGGCTTCGTGTCGGCACCATCGCATCGCGTTCGCTCAGATCCACCGTGAGCGGCAGCTGCTGTGAAGTGTGACGCTGCACGGCGAGCGGCGCACCGCCGGCCGGATCGCGCGCCAACACGAACAGCGACAGCGCGCCATCCAGCTTTTGCTCGATCTCGGGCGCGAGCGTCACCGAGACGCGAATCGTCTTGCCGCTCGTGGCCGCGCCCTCGCCCGCCGCTGGCGCGGCCGGCCCGGCACCGGCGAGCTGCTCGTTCAAATCCTGGACCTGCTTCTGGAGCATGCCGCGAATCTCTTCCGGCGGTCCTTGCGCCAGCAACGTTTGCAGCCGATCGCGAGCCTTCGCCAGATCGCCCGCTTGCAGTGCGGCCATGCTGCCGTACCAGAGCGCTTTCGGATGATTCGGCGCGCGCGCGAGCACCTCGTCGAACAGCGCGCCAGCACGGCCGGCGAGCTGCGATTCGTCAGCCATCGCAATCACCTCGCCCAAGGCGAGCGTGATTTCGACGTCCTCGCCTCGCGTCAACTCGTAGGCGCGCTGATAGGCCGCGATCGCTTGCGGGTAGCGCTCCATGCCCGCGTACGAGCGCCCGAGCAATGCCCACCCCTTGGTGTCTTCTGGGTTCGCTTGCAGTCGCGCTTCGAGCTGCGTCAGCAGATCCGCCAATTGCTCGGCGCGCGCGCTGTCCGTCGCGACCGCCCGCCAATCCCAATTACTGAGCGATGCGTACATGACGGCCGCGAGCGCTGGAACCAGAATCGCCATGCCGACCGCGGAGATGGTGCGCGACGTAGCCCCTTCGGTAGCGCCTTCGGCGGGCTTCGCGCGCACGAACGGAATCAGGAGCCACAGCAAGGCTGCCGCGACCATCGCGGCCGCAAGAATGATGAAGGTGGTCATGAAGCACCCAAGCCGGGATCGGCGGGGTCGGTGTCCGGAAGCTTGGATTTACGTGAGATGACGACGAACGCGGTGACGAGACCGCCGCCCAGCAACAGCACCGGCGCGGCCCACAGAATCCACGTACGTGCCGCGACCGGAGGGTTGTACAGCACGTAGTCGCTGTAGCGATCCGTCATGAATCGCAGGATCTCGTCGTCGCTCTTGCCGGCGGCGAGGAGCTCTTTCACCTGTCTGCGCAGATCCGCGGCGAGCGGCGCGTTCGAATCGGCAATCGTCTCGGTGCGACATTGCACGCAGCGCAGCTGATGATTGAGGCGATCGTAGCGCTCCTGCAGCGCTGGATCGTCGAACGCAGGTCCGGTGTCGATCGCGAACGACACGGAGCACACGAACAGCGCGAGCACGCACAAGAGGGCCCTCATTCGCGCGTCCCTCCCATCAGCCGCGGAACGAATTCCGCCTCCCATGCCGCGATCGTCAGCGGTCCCGCGTACTTGTGAACGACGATGCCATTCGCGTCGACGAGGAAGGTTTCCGGCGCGCCATACGCGCCCCAATCGATGCCCACACGACCGTCTGGGTCGAACGCAGTCGCCACGTACGGATTGCCGAGCTGACTCAGCCACTGCTGCGCGGCCTGCAGGTCGTCCTTCCAATCGATGCCGATGATCGGAACCTGGTTGCGCTTCGCGATCTGCAGCAGCACGTCGTGCTCTTGACGGCAGCCCGGACACCACGTGCCCCAGATATTCACGACGTACGGACGCCCGGCGAACTCCTGCGACGAGACCATTCGCGACGGGTCTTCGACCGCGGGCAACGTGAACTGCGGCGCCGGCTTGCCGATCAAGGGCGACGGCAGCGTCTCTTTATCGCGTCCGAGCCCGACGAAGAAGACGGCGAACAGTGCCGCGAACAAGCCGATGGGAACGATGAAACGCCACATGGTCAAGCCGCGCTGACTTCGCCCGCGACCGGGCTGCGCGCATCGGCGGTAGCGCGCCGATAGCGCCGATCGAAGACGGCAACCAGGCCGCCGAACGCCATGATGAAGGCGCCCATCCAAATGAAGCGCACCATCGGCTTGTACTGCAGGCGCACGCTCCAGGTGTCGTTGCCGAGCGATTCGCCCATCGATACCAGCAAATGCCGGTTCCAGTCGTTCGCGATGCCCGCTTCGGTCATGGGTGATTTCTGCACTCGATAGATGCGCTTCTGCGGATGCACGACGTCGATCTGCTCGTCGCCGCGCTTGATGACGACTTCCGCTTCCATGGCTTCGTAATTCGGGCCCGACACGGGGCCCAGCTTCGTCATCGTGAACGTGAACTCGCCGACGTTCGCGGATTGGCCGGGGCTCAAGCTCAGATCGACCTGCTCACGCCACGACTCGACGGTGGTCGCGCCGATGATGAAGAGCGCGAGACCGAAGTGCGCGATGCACATGCCGAGCATGCCGGCGGACAACGAGTGGCCGGCGCGGATGCGCTGCACCGGCTCGACGAGCGAGGCGAACGCAATCCACAGCGCGACCGCGATGCCCACGACGGTGAGCACCGAATGCCAGCCGTACACGATCGTCGGCACCGCGACGCCGAGCACGACCGCCACCGCGAGCAGAATGAGGAGCAGCCGCTTGTGGCGCTCGAACGTCGCCTTTTTCCACGCCGCATGCATGCCCATCGCGAGCAGCATGGCCATCGGCAGCATTGGAATCAGGAAGGCGACCGTGAAATACGGCGGTCCGACGGAGATCTTGCCGAGGCCCAACAGATCGAGGAACAGCGGATACAGCGTTCCCAGCAGGATCAGCGCGGTGGCGCCCACGAGCAGCACGTTGTTCAACAGCAGGAAGGACTCGCGCGAGATCGGCGCGAACCCTGCATTCGACCTGAACAGCGGCGCACGCCAGGCGAACAGCGTGAGCGCCGTGCCCGTGCACAGACCGAGGAACAGCAGAATGAACATGCCACGCTCGGGATCGCTCGCGAACGCATGCACCGACTCGATGATGCCGGAGCGCACGAGGAACGTGCCGAGCACGGAGAGCGAGAACCCCGTGATCGACAACAGCAGCGTCCAGCTCTTGAACAGCCCGCGCTTTTCGGTGACGGCCAGCGAGTGAATCAGCGCCGTCCCGATCAGCCACGGCATGAAGGATGCGTTCTCGACCGGGTCCCAGAACCACCAGCCGCCCCAGCCGAGCTCGTAGTACGCCCACCAGCTGCCGAGGGTGATGCCGATCGTCAGGAACATCCACGCGACGGTCGCCCATGGGCGCACCCAGCGCGCCCACATGGAATCGAGCTTGCCTTCCAGCATCGCGGCGATCGCGAATGCGAACGGCACCGACATGCCGATGTAGCCGGTGTATTGCATCGGCGGATGAATCACCAGTCCTGGATCCTGCAGCAGCGGATTCAGATCGCGGCCGTCGATGGCCGCGGGCCACAGCCGCTCGAACGGGCTGGAGGTCAAGAGAATGAACAAGCTGAAGCCGGCGCTGATGAGACCGAGGACGCCAATGACGCGACCGCGCACCGTGTCGGTGAGATTGCGGCTGAAAGCGACGACCGACAACGTCCACGTTGCTTGCACCAGGACCCACAGCAGCAGCGAGCCCTCGTGCGCGCCCCACACCGCGGCGAAGCGATAGAACAGCGGCAGCTCGGAGTTCGAGTTGCTGGCGACGTAGAGGACGGAGAAATCGTTCTGCAGGAATGCGGCCGTGAGACAGCCGAACGACACAGCGGCGAACACGAAGTGGCCGACGGCCGCGCGCGCGGACAGGTCCATCCAGGTGCCGCGACGATGATGCGCGCCGACCAGGCCGAAGTACGCCTGCGGCAGCGTCAAGCAGAACGCCAGAATCAGTGCGAAATGACCAAGCTCGGTAGTCATGCGCGCTCCTAGGAGGTCGGCAGCTCGGTCGTGACGCGCTTGTCGCCCTGCTTGCGCAGAGCATCCGCGACATCGGGCGGCATGTAGTTCTCGTCGTGCTTCGCGAGCACTTCTTCCGCGACGAAGACGCCATCGCCGCCGAGGCGGCCGCGCGCGACGACGCCCTGCCCTTCACGGAACAGGTCCGGCAGCACGCCCGCGTATTTCACGGTGACATTGCTCGCGTAATCGGTGAGCACGAACGATGCTTCCATGCTGCCGTCCGGCCGCTTGAAGCTGCCTTCCGGCACCATGCCGCCCAACCGGAACGTCTTGTCGAGCGGCGCCTTGCCCGCCGACACATCGCTCGGCGTATAGAAATACAGAAGGTTTTCCTGGAAGGCGGTCAGAGCGAAGGCGGCCGCGGCGCCGACGCCGAGCACGATCAAGCCGACCAGCATCATGCGACGTCGACGCGGCGTCATGGCGTTGTCTCCGCGGCTTGCGCGCGCCGCCGCGCGTGGAGTTGCTGGCGCTTGAGCTCGCGGCGGGCCGCGAACAAGTTCCAGGCGAGCACGGCGAAGGTCAACGCGTAGCACGACCACACGTACTCGCCGTAGCCACTCATCGAGAAGAACTCTTGCATCAGCTCACACCTGTCAACCAGCTCGCGTTGCGCTCGCGTTTCAAGATCTCGGCCCGCAGCGCATCACACAGCACCGCGCCGAAGAACAACATGAAGCCCAGCAGCATCACGTACAAAGGCCAACCCATCGAAAGCTCGATCGCCGGACGCCCGATCTTCGAGATCGTCGGCCCTTGATGGAGACTGTTCCACCACACGACGGAGTACTTCACGATCGGCACATTGACGACACCGACGATCGCGAGAATCGCGCTGGCCCGGTCCGCGCGCGCCGTGTCGTCGAACGAGGACCGCAATGCCATGTACCCCAAATAGAGGAAGAACTGAATCAGCACCGACGTGATTCGTGGGTCCCACTCCCACCACGTACCCCACATCGGCTTGCCGTAGATCGAGCCGGTCGCGAGCGTGACGAGCGTGAACCACATGCCGATGGGCGCACAGGCCGCGGCGACGGCGTGCGCGAGCTTCATGCGCCAGATGATGCCGATCGCTGCCGCGACCGCCATGACGACATAGATCTGCAGCGACATGATCGCGCTCGGGGCGTGGACGTAGATGATGCGGAACGCGTCCTTTTGTTGATAGTCCGCCGGCGCGAGCACGAGACCGCCGTAGAGCGCCACGGCAATGAGCAGGAGCGCGCAGCCGAGCAGCCAGGGCCGAAACAGACCAGCGATGCGATAGGCATGCGGGGGCGAGCCGAGCTTGTGGAACCAAAGCCAGCGCGTACCCGAGCGCGGGCGATCGGCCGACACTTCGGTTTGCGGGTTCGTACTCATGATTCGACGCTGATGCGCATCGCGGCAGCCATTGCAAACGGTCCCAGACTAAGGAAAAGGAGTAACAGAGCGGCAAGCAAGTTTAGCGGACCTGCCACCGCTTCGCCCCTCATCGCGAGATCGACCGCTCGGGCGCCGAATATCAACACCGGCATCTCGAGCGGCAGCACCAGCAAGGCCAAAAGCGCGCTACCGCGCCGCACACTGACCGTCAGCGCCGCGCCGATCCCGCCCAGAATGCTGAGGGACCCCGTGCCGAGCGCCAACGTTCCCGCCAATACCGGCCATACAGACATGGGCATACCGAGCGTGGTTCCGACGAGCGGCGAGATCAGCACGAGCGGGAGCCCCGTCAGCAGCCAATGTGCCGTGACCTTGCCGAGCAGGAGCACCGAGAGCGGCTGTCCTGAAAGCACCCACTGCTCCATCGTGCCGTCCTCGACATCCGCGCGAAACAAGGACTCGAGCGCAATCAGCGACGCGAGCATCGCCGCCACCCACAGCACGCCCGGCGCAATCTTGCGCAGCTCGCCGAGCACGGGGCTGATCGCGAGCGGGAACAGCATGGTGACGATGATGAAGAACACGAGCGGCTGGAGCACCTGATCGAGGTGCCGAATCGCAAGCCGCAGGTCGCGCGCGAGCACGAGCCCGAACAATCGCACCAGGCCGGTCTGCATCAGTGCAGCTCCAGCGTGCGCGCGCGTGCGCTCGCTTCCAACAGCGTCTGGTGGGCGGCGGCAAGAATCATCCCGCCCGCCTCGAGATGATCGTCCATGCACCGCTCGATGAGCTGAATACCCGCCGTGTCTAGATTCGTGATCGGCTCGTCAAGAATCCATAGCGTGGCCTTGGAGAGCAGCACGCGCGCGATCGCGACCCGCCGCTTCTGCCCCGCGGACAACGCGCGTACCGGCAGCGGCGCACAATGACCGATTTGTAATCGTTCGAGCGTCCGCTGGATCTCGGTTGCGGTGACCGCGCGCTGCAAGCTGACCCCGTAGAGCAGATTCTCGTGCGCGGTCAGGTCGAGCTTGAGCGCATTGAGATGCGCGAGGTAGGCGAGGTCACCGTGCAGGCTAGCGAATGCTTTGTGATTGGCTTGGCCGCCCCATTCAATGTCCCCCGACTCGACCGGCAACAGACCGGCCACACATCGGAGCAGGCTCGTCTTGCCGACGCCGTTCGGGCCCATGAGGCGCAGCAGTTCGCCGGCGTTGAGCTCGAACGAAATGCCTTTCAGCAGGTGCTTGTCGCCGCGCCACAGGTGCAAATTACGCACTGCGAGCCGCGGGTTCTCGGCGGAACGTGAGGG
>JAEYXD010000134.1 GCA_023428645.1 Pseudomonadota bacterium | reverse complement strand
GCTGGTCGCGCCCTCGGGCAGACGGCCGTCGACGGTGATCGCCATGGTCTTGAACGGCGCGAGCGGGAGCGTCTGGGGCGCGAGCACGTGCCCGACCTCGGACGTGCCGATGCCGAACGCGAGCGCGCCGAACGCGCCGTGCGTGCTCGTGTGACTGTCGCCGCACACGATCGTCTTGCCGGGCTGCGTCACGCCGAGCTCCGGACCGATCACGTGCACGATGCCGCGCTGTTCATGCTGCAGACCGAGCAGCTCCACGCCGAAGTCCGCGCAGTTCTGCTCGAACTCGTGGATCTGCTTCGCGGCGGACTTGATGGCGATCGGCACGCGGCCGAACACCTGGTCGGTGAGCGTCGGTGTCGAGTGATCCATCGTGCCCAGCGTGCGCTCGGCATCGCGCACCGGCAGCCCTCGCTCACGCAGGACGGTGAAGGCCTGCGGTGACGTCACTTCGTGGATCAAGTGCAGATCGATGTACAGCACGGCCGGCGTGTCGGCGGACTCGCCGATGACCTCGTGCTGCTCCCACACCTTCTCGAACATCGTCTTGGGCATTGTGGATGTGATGCCGTGGCTCGTTGAGATTGCATGCAATAGACCACAGCGTCCGCGCCGCCTTGATGACTTTTGCTCATACGGCGGACGCGCGATGTATGGCCAGCCGCACGCGATGCGCGGGCTGGCTGCGCTCTCACACGACGCGGCCGAGCGGTAAGCGGCGGATTTTCTTGCCTGTCGCCGCGCGGATCGCATTTGCGACCGCGGGCGCGATCGGCGGCGTGGCAGGCTCGCCGACACCGGACGGCGGATTCGCCGAAGGCACGATGTACACATCGACCACTGGCATCTCCCGCAGTCGCAACGCGGGATAGTCGTGGAAATTGCTCTGCTGCACGCGGCCTTCGAGCAGCGTGATCTCGCCGTGCAAGGCGGCGGACAAGCCATAGGCGATGCCGCTCTCCATCTGCGCGCGCACGACGTCCGGATTCACGGCGATGCCGCAGTCGACGGCGCACACGACACGCTCGACCGTAAGTGAGCCGTCGGCGGCGACGGCGACGTCGACGATCTGCGCGACGTACGTGCCGAACGATTCGTGATAGGCAACGCCGCGTCCGCGCCCCTTGCTCTTCGCCGCAGCGGCGCTCCACTGCGCCTTCTCCGCCGCGAGCTGGAGGACAGCCGTCGCGCGCGGATTGTCCTTCAGCAGCGCGAGTCGAAATGCGACCGGATCTTGTCCGGCTTCAGCCGCGAGCTCGTCGATCGACACTTCGGTCGAGAACGCCGTGTGCGAATGCCCCACCGAGCGCCAGTACTGCACGGGCACGCCAATGTCCGGATTCACCCAGCTGACGTGCGCATGCTCGATCGCATACTGGCTCGCCGCATGCCCTTCGACGGCGGCATTGCTCAGCTTGCCCGCGGGCAGCGGTGCGCCGACGGGCTGGCCGACGATGCGCTGGCGATACGCGGCGATGCGGCCTTCGCGATCGAGCGCCGCGGTCACATGATGATGGTTCATCGGCCGATAGCGGCCGCCGGTGATGTCGTCTTCGCGCGTCCAGACGAGCCTCACGGGGTATGCGCCCTGCGTCGCCTTGGCGATGGACACGGCTTCTTGAACGTAGTCCGCATCAGGCGTCGCGCGGCGGCCGAACGAGCCGCCCGCCGCGAGCGTGTGCATCGTCACGCGCTCGACCGGCAGGCCGGCGGCGTTCGCGGCGACGACGCGGTCGCGGGGCAAGGATTGCAGGCCCGCCCAGATTTCGCAGTGGTCAGGGCCCAAGCGGCACACGGCCGCGAGCGGCTCCATGGCCGCGTGCGCGAGATACGGAAATTCGAAGTCGGCCTCGTAGCGAGCGGGCGCGTCCGCGAGCCGCTGCTGCGCCTCGCCGCTTGCGAGGGCTTCGATGGCATCGGGTTCGCGACTCAAGCGCCGCAGCTCGGCGGCGAGCTCGCTCGTGCTGCGCCGCTCCGCCGCGCTCTCGTCCCATTCGATCTGCAGCAGCTCGCGGGCGCGGCGCGCCGTCCACGTATCGCGCGCGACGACCGCCACGCCGCGCGGAATCGCGACGACATCGACGACGCCCTTGATGCGCTTGGCCGCCGTCGCATCGAAGCGCACGAGCGTTGCGCCGAACCGCGGCGGCCGCGCGACGACCGCCGTCATCATTCCGGGCAGCACCACGTCCATTGCGTACGGCTGCTCGCCGGTCGATTTCGCGGGGCTGTCGAGACGCGGCAAGCGATCGCGGCCGATGAGCTTGAACTGGCTCGGGTCCTTGAGCTGCACCGTCGCCGGAGGCCGCAGCTTGCCCGCCGCCGCGGCCAGTTCACCGAACGTCGCGCGACGCTGCGAGCCGGCGTGCGACACGATCCCGGACTCGATACGGATTTCCTCCGCCGGCACGCGCCAGCGGCGCGCCGCGGCTTGCACGAGCATCGCGCGCGCCGTCGCGCCGGCCTGGCGCATGTACTCCCACGATCGCTTCATCGACATCGAGCCGCCCGTCACTCTCATGAGCTCGGCGGCGGCGTGCTCGATGCGCACGTACTCCCAGTTCGCATCGAGCTCCTCGGCGACGAGCGTCGCAAGCCCCGTCCAGACACCCTGCCCGCATTCGAACTGCGCGGATCGCACGGTCACGATGCCGTCGACCCCGATACGCAGGAATGGCATCAGCAGCGGCGATGCCGCGGCCGCCGCGGTCGCGCCGGAAACGGTCGCATCCGCGGTGGGAACGACCGCCGCGAGCACGAGCCCGGAACCGGCGAGCGTCGTGAACTGAATGAAATCGCGGCGCGATAGGGTGCTCGAACGCATCGTCAATGACCTCTGGAGCGCGCTGCCGTGACGGCGAGCGCGCGCATTCTTAATTTCGGCCCGCGCCGAAGCCGATCGTGAACTCGACGCCGTAAGCGATGCCCGGCGCCTGATGCACGAATGAGCCGCCGAACTCCGGCGCCGGAATCACTTCCGCCAAGTAGTCTTCGTCGGCGAGATTGCGTCCCCAGGCCGTAACGCTCCACGTATCCGCTTCCACGCCGACACGCGCGTTGACGAGCGTGTACGCATCGCGGCGCGTCTTCGAATAATCGCCCGGCAAGCCGAACTGCGTCTGCACGAGCTCATCTTGCACCGGGCCGAACCACGTTTGTCCGACCGCGTTCGCATCGACGCGTGCGCGCAACGCGAGGCCCGACCCGCCGAGCGGCACGCGCAGCGCCACGCCCGCGTTGGCCGTGTACTCGGGCACGTACGGCACTTCATTGCCGGCCGTGTAGGGACGGCTGCGGAATTCGCGAATCTCGCTGTCGATGAGGCCGACGCCGGCGAACACGGTCACATAGTCATTCGCGCGGTAGCGCACGTCACCTTCGAGGCCGCGCAGGCGGACCTCATCGACGTTCATCACCGTGCGCAGCAGGCCGAACGGCCCGACGAGGAAATTGAACAGCTGCATGTCTTCGACGGTCGTGTGGAACGCGGCGAGATTCACTTGCAGGGTGCGCGCGAGCAGATCCGCCTTGAGCCCGAGCTCCGCGGCCTTCGACACTTCCTTGTCGTAGTCGTCGTAGTTGATGCCTTGCGTCGTGATCGCGGGCTGCCCCGTGATCGTTCCGTTCGCGGCGACGTGATTCAGGCCGCCGAGGAACTGCTCGATCGTCGCGTGGCTGCCGGTCGAATTGAAGCCGCCGCTGCGGAAGCCGTAACCGTAGGACGCGAACGTCGACCAGCCATCGCTGAACTTCCAATTGAGCGACAGCTTCGGCTGCCATTGCTCGAACCGCTTCGCGCGCGTCGGAATGCCGCGCGTCGCGAGCTGCGGGTCCACGGTGTACGCCGGATTGATGTAGGGCACGCCGGGGCCGGGGCCGAAATTCGGCGTCTGCGCGAAGGCATTCGCACCCGTCGGCACCGTGTTGTCGACCTCGCGGCGCTCCGAGTCGTAGCGCAGCGCGAGCGCCGCTTCCAGATTCGGGAGCACGTCGTACGCGATCTGGCCAAACACCGCCGCCACTTCGCTCGTGAAATCGTCGTCGTAGAGCAGGTCCGTCGGGCTCGGGCCGCTCGTCGGCGTGAACGCGCGCGCGAGCACGCCGAGCCTCTGGTCCGCGCCTTGCGCGACGACGACGTGCCGCTCGATATCCGCGTAATACAGGCCCGCGAGCCAGCGCAGGGGCTGATCGCCCGGCGACGCGAGACGGATCTCCGCCGAAACGTCGCGCTGATCGCGCTGCTGATATTGGTAACCGTCGCAACGCGACGGCCCGTACGGCGGCAGCACCGAGCCCGCACCCGCATAGAACGTCGGCGACGGCAGCGGCCCGCCGACCTCCGCCGCGATGTCGCTCTGGCACAGCGCGGTGCGCGAGTACAGACCGAACGACGCGCTCGCGCCGTCGGTCAGCAGATAATTCGTCTGATCGTTGTACGCCGCCCACGCGGTCAAGGCGCCGATATCGAGCTCCCAATCGCCCTTGACCGAGAACTGCACGTTCTCCTGCTCGTTCTCGGGCGCGAGATTGTTGATGTACCGGAAGCGGTGGTCGTTCACGTCCGCGAAGAAGTCGGGATTACTGGTCAGCGCCGCGAAGCCCGGCAGCGCGAACGTCGCATTGAAGTTGATCGCGCCGGAGCTCAGCTTCGAATACTTCGCCTTCACGTCGAGCTCGCCGCTGTCGCCCAGCTCGAACACGACGCGCGGCGCGATGCCGTACTCCTCCATGTAGTCGACGCAATCGTCGCAGCCCAGGAACGAGTTCTCGAAGAAGCCGTCGGTCTTGCGATAGAACGCACCGACACCCGCCGCGACACCGTCCGCCAGGCCACCGGCGAGATACGCGTTCGCCTTCTGCGTGTTCTGGTTGCCATAGCCGAGCGTCGCGCTCGACTCGAACTCTGCCGTCGGCCGGCGCGTCGTCATGATGACGGCGCCGGCGAGCGCGTTACGGCCGAACACCGCACCCTGCGGCCCCTTCAGGACCTCGATCTGCTGAATGTTCGCCAGCTCCTGATTGAAGCCGTTCGGATTCGTCTGCAGCACGCCGTCGACGACGAACGCGAAATTCGTTTCGACATCGCGGCCGGTGTTGATGCCGCGGATGTTCAGCTGCAGCTCGCCGACTTCCGCGGTCTGCACTTGCGACAGGCCGGGCGTGAGGGCGACGAAGTCGCTCGGGCGCTCGACGCCGGCGAACTTGATTTCCTGTGCCGTGAAGACCTGCACCGTGGCCGGCACATCGCTCAGGCGTTCTTCGCGCTGACGGGCGGAGACGACGACTTCTTCGAGCGTCCCTGGGGGCGCGGTCTGGGCGAGGACGCTCGGCGGCGAGAGAAAACCGCCAGCGGCCAACAGGCAGGCAACGGAATACGCTCGGGTAGTCATGGCATGTTCTCGAATTCTTGCTACGACCTTCGCAACTCGCGCCGACCATAGAGCGATGTCGGCTTGCAAGTGTCAACAAGATGCCGCGCGCCGCGCATGCGCACCTCGGCATCAACGACCATCGAGCGTGGACGCCGCGGCGTCGCGCAGCCGTAAATTCCTGTATTCGCTCGGGTTCGCGACACGCCATGCGTCCTTACGAAGGACATTCCCCGAACACATCCGAATCAGCGAAATGCATTGGACGCGTGCGGTCGCGCTTGCTCGCCACGCGGCGAAAGACGGCGCCGGGCGGCGCTGCCTTCAACTGTGCTGCTTGTCGCGCTCGGTTTCGAGCGATGCCGGTCTCTTGGGCGTTTCCTTCGCTTGCAGCTCTGCCTCGACCTCTTCGCGCGCGGCCATCGCATCCTTGAAGCCGCGCAGCGCGCCGCCGAGATCGGAGCCGATCGTGCGCAACCGCTTGGCGCCGAACAGCACCAATGCGATCGCCAGGATGATGAGTAGCTCGCGCATGCCGATTCCCATCGTTCACTCCTCTCGTTGCTTTCGCGTCAACCGCGTCCGGCGAGCTCGCTGAGATAGGCCTGCGCCTGCTGCAGCGAGATCACTTCCGCGTATTTCGCCTGCAGATCGAACAAGTTCGCTTCGTGCGGGCCCGGGGCGCGGTCACCGACCGCATCGCGCACGACCAGCGGGATGAAGCCGTGCTGGCACGCGTCCACCGTGCTCGCGCGAATGCAGCCGCTCGTCGAGACGCCCGCGATGAGCAGCGTATCGATCTGCATCGACGTGAGCGTCGCGGCGAGCGATGTGCCGAAGAACGCACTCGCATACTGCTTCGTGACGACGACCTCGTCCGGCGCCGGCTCGAGCCCTTGCGCGAACTCGGCGAGGTCCGGGTGCACGCCGGTCTCGAAGCACGTGAGCGCCGGCAGCTTGCGGAAGAACACGCCGCCGTCGCGGCCGCCGCGCTGATAGGCGACGTTCGTGTGCAGCACCGGAATCCCCGCGGCTCGCGCTGCGTGCAGCAGCTTTTCGCATGCCGCGCGCGCCTCCTCGACGCCCGCGTACAGCACCGATCCCGGCGTCAGATACGCACGCACGAAATCGATGACGAGCAGCGCGGGACGTCGCCCCGGCGCGAGACGCCGATTGAAGCCAGGATCGAATGATTCGCTCACACGGCGCTCCGCGACTCTAGATAACCTTGCGTTCTTGCAGTCCGGCGTAGCGCTCGTCCGACAGGCCGAGCAGGCCACGATAGATCTCTTCGTTGTGCTCGCCGAGCTGCGGGCTCGGCGAACGGATGCCGCCCGGCGTCGTCGACAGACGCGGTGCGACGTTCTGCATCTTCAGCGTGCCGAAGTCGGGATGCTCGACTTCGCGAATGGCGTTGCGCGCGGCGAAGTGCGGATCTTCCAGCATGTCCGGCGCACGATAGATCAGACCGGCGGGCACGCCGAACTTCTCCATCAGGTCGAGTACTTCGCGCGTCGTGAGCGTCTGCGTCCAGCGCTCGACGAGCTCGTCGAGCTCGCGCTGGTTGGCGCCGCGCGCCACGTGCGACACGTAGCGAGGATCCTTCGCGAGCTCGGGCTGGCCCATCGCTTCCGCGAGGCGGCTGAACACCGTGTCCTGGTTCGCGGCGATGAGGACGAGGCTGTCGCGGGTCTTGTAGACGTTCGACGGCGCGACGTTCGGCAGGATCGCGCCCGTGCGCTCGCGCACGTAACCCGTCTTGTCGTACTCGGTGACGAGCGATTCCATCATGTTGAGCACGGCTTCGTAGATCGCCGAATCGACGACCTGGCCGCGGCCGGTCTGCGCGCGATAGTTCAGCGCCGACAGCGCGCCGACGCAGGCAAACGTCGCCGCGAGCGAGTCGCCGATCGAAATGCCCATGCGCGAGGGCGGCGTCGAAGGATCGCCGACGACGTAGCGCAACCCGCCCATCGCCTCGCCGATCGCGCCGAAGCCCGCCTGCTTCGCATACGGGCCCGTCTGGCCGTAGCCCGAAACGCGGATCATGATGAGCCCGGGATTGATCTTGGACAGCTCGTCATAGCCGAGCCCCCACTTCTCCATCGTGCCCGGCCGGAAATTCTCGAGCAGGAAATCCGCTTTCGCGACCAGCTCCTTGAGCAGCGCCTGACCTTCGGCCTGACGCAGATCGAGCGTGATCGCCTTCTTGTTACGCGCGACGACCGGCCACCACAGCGACTTGCCGCCCGCGGCCTTTTCGCGGCCCCAGGAGCGCATCGGGTCACCCTGCCCCGGCGGTTCGACCTTGATCACCTCGGCGCCGAAATCGCCCAACAACTGACCGCAAAAGGGGCCGGCGAGGAGCGTGCCCAGCTCGATGACTCGCAGGTTGCTCAGCGGTCCGTTCTTGAAAGCTTCGTTCGTCGTGCTCATCGCGATTCGAGTCCTCTCGAGCTACTTATATATGTATGTTTATTGGGTCCGCTCGGGCCGCAGGCGGGCCCGAGCGTGAGGCGGAAGGTCAGTTCGCCGTCGGCAGGTAGGTCGTCCGGCCTTTGAGGAACTGCGGTGCGCCTGGCGGCTTCAAGCCGGTCTCAGCCTCGCAGCGTGCCTTCAGCTCCTCGATCGTCTCGAAGCCGCGATTGAACAGCTGCTTCGGCGGACGATTCGCGGCCAGCTCCTTGCGCAGCGCCGCGGTTGCCGCTTCGTCCACGGTGCTGTCGTCTTTCATGACGACGCCATAGCGACGCGCGCCCTCGATGCTGACGAGCCCGGCTTCGACGTCGAAGCGCACGCTTTCGATTTCGCGCTCGAGCGGATCGCCGCAGCCGCCGCCACCCCACGTGTCAGCGAGCAACAGATCGCCCGCCTCGACTTTCACGTGATCGATCTTCGAGGGCAGCAGCTCGCGCGTGCCGTCGACGCGGATCAGCGTCTTCTTGCTGCGCGCGCCCGGATCACCGCCGTTCACACCCCACGGATAGGTGAGCCAACGGTCGTCGTGGATCGAGATCTCGCCCGGCTCGAGGAAGCGATAGCCGATGCGCAGGCCGTTGCCGCCGCGGAACTTGCCCGCGCCGCCGGAATCGACGATCGTCTCGTACGTCTCGATGCGCAGCGGGAAGTAGCTCTCCAGGAACTCGTTCGGCACGTTCGTGAAGGACGGCCACAGCGAATGGCCATCCGGCCCGTCGCCGAAGGGCTTGCCGGGAATGCCGCCGAACGTGATCTGGTACAGCTGATACCACTGGCCGTTCTTGTCGTAGCCCGAGTACATGAAGTGCGGGCTGTCGGAGAACCCCGCGCCGCACATGAAATCGGGGCTGCCCTGACCGAGCAGTCCGGCCAGGATGTCGAAGATGCGGCCGAGCGCGTGCGTGCGGCACGACAATGCCGCGGGCTTCAGCGGCTTCAACAACGTGGCGGGCGGAATGCGCACTTCCATCAGGTCATAGAAGCCGTCGTTGAAGAGGATCTGCGGGTCGAACACCATGATCATGTAGATGCCCGCGAACATCTTGAACATCTCTTCGTTCAACAGGAAGTTGATCGAGGAGATCGACTGCGGGTCGGTGCCCGTGAAATCGAAGATGCACTTATCGCCTTCGCGCCACATCGTGCAGGCGATGCGGTACGGGCCCATGCCGAGGCCGTCGTCACAGATGTAGTCCTCGAACGAAGCCTTGGTGGTCGGCACGTTGCGCACGATGAGCTCGCGCATCGCCTTGCGGTTGCGCTCCAGCATCTCTTCCATGGCCGAATAGAACACGTTGTCGCCAAAGCGCTCGGCGATTTCCGTGCAGCGCAGCGCAGCGGTGCGCAGAGCAGCCACGATCGCGTTGAAGTCCGACAGGTTCCAGTGCGGCAAACGGCACTGGTGCAGGATCACGCGCAGGATTTCCTTCTGCAGTACGCCCTTGGAGTAGATCTTGAGCGGCGGCACGACGATGCCTTCTTCGTAGATCTGACGGGCGTCGGTCGGCAGCGAGCCGGGCACCTTACCGCCGACGTCGGTCATGTGACCGAACATCGCCGACCAGGCGATCAAGCGGCCGTGTTTGAACACCGGCATCAGCAGCAGCCAGTCGTTCGCATGGCTGATGGCGCCGTTCACGGAATACGGATCGGAAGTGAAGAAGATATCGCCTTCTTCGATCGTATCGTCGATTCCCTCGAGAAAGCCGTAGATGAACGAGCCGAACTGACCGACGACCATCTTGCCGTCGGCGTTGGCGATCATCGGAAATTCATCGTGCTGTTCGCGGATGCCGGGAGACATCGCGGTTCTGAACAGAACGGTGTCCATCTCGTAGCGCGCATTGCGCAGCGCGCTTTCGATGATGTCGATCGTGACCGTGTCGACCGGGATACGGTTGAACGGCGTCGGGTTCGTCTGAATGAGCTTGGCGGACATGATGTGATCTCGCGAGCTGGTGTGCGTTACTTCTGAGCCTTCGTGCGTTCGCGCGCTGCCTTCGCGTCGTAGCCGTCCGGGTAGATGAGAATGTTGCCGAAGGCATCCACGAGGCCGTGGTGGCGCGGCAGGATCACCGAGGTCGAATCCATTTCCATGACGATCGCGGGACCGGGAACCTTGTTGCCCGCCTTCAGCTTGGCGCGGTCATAGACCAGCGCGGAGGCGGCGGTGCCTTCCATGAACACCGATTGCTTGCCGACGACGGCCGCCGTCGGATCCGCGCCGTCCTCCTCGAGCGGTGCGCGATTGACCGCCGTGCCCTTGCCACGCACGGCCGCGCGCAACGTCACGAGCTCGTGCTCCAGCTCGAGCGCGAAGGTGAACAAGCGCTTGTGCTCGGCATCGAATTGCGCCGCGATCACGCCCAAGCCGTCACGCTTCAGCGCCTCGAGATCGACCTCCACCGTCAATCGCAGGCCCTGGCCGTGATAACGCAGGTCGACTTCGAACTTCGTCGTCGCGTCTTCGATGCGGACGTTCTCGCCCGTGATCGCCTGCGCCGCGTCGGCGGCCAGCGACTCGAGAATCTCCACGATCTCGGCCGCGCTCGTGTCGCTGAACTTGCGCACGTAGGTACGCGAACGCTCGTCGCGGATCGCGGTGGTCGCATCGCCGAGCGCGCACAACACGCCCGGGCCTGGCGGAATGATCGCCGGCCAAGAGCCGAGCAGCTTCGACAAGGCATTCGCATGCAGCGGACCGGCACCGCCGAAGGCCATCAGCGCGTAGTCGCGCGGATCGTAGCCCTGCTCGACGGATACGAGCCGCAGCGCGCCCGTCATGTTCTCGTTCACGATGTTGTAGATGCCCTCGGCGGCCTGCTGCACCGTCAGGCCGAGCGCGTCGGCCACCTTCTTGACCGCGGCCGTCGCGAGCGCGCGATCCAGTACCAGATCGCCGCCGAGGCGTTGCTGCTCGGGCATGTAGCCGAGCACGACGTTCGCGTCCGTCACCGTGGGCTCGGTGCCGCCGCGGCCATACGCAGCGGGGCCGGGATCGGCACCTGCGCTTTGCGGGCCGACGCGCAGTGCCTTCGTGAGCTGCGGCACGTGGGCGATGGAACCGCCGCCGGCGCCGACGGTGCGAATGTCGACCGACGATGCGCGCACGGTGACGTCGCCGACCGTCGTCTCACGGCGCAGCCGCGGCTCGCCATTCTGAATCAGCGCGACGTCCGTCGACGTGCCGCCGACGTCGAGCGTCAGCAGGTTCGGGAAGCCCGCCTGTTTCGCGACCCACACCGCGCCGGTCACGCCGCCGGCCGGGCCGGACATGAGCAGATTCACCGGAAACTCCTGCGACGCCGCGGCCGAGGACAAGCCGCCGTCGGAGCGCAGGATGTGCAGCTTCACCGACTTGGCCTTCTCCTCGAGCTTCGCCGTCAGGTTGCTCACGTAGCGCTGCACGCCCGGACGGACGTACGAGTTCGCGACGGTCGTGACCGTGCGCTCGTACTCCTGCATCTCCGGAACGACTTCGCACGACAGCGAAACCGGGATGCCAGGCAGCTCCTCGAGCGCGATCTCGCGCACGCGGCGCTCGTGCACGTCGTTCGCGTAGGAATTGATCAGACAGACCGTGAGCGCTTCGATGTTCTTCTGACGCAGCGAACGCAGGCTGACGCGCAGCTTCGCTTCATCGAGCGCCTCGACGATCTCGCCCTTCGCGCCGATGCGCTCGTTCGCCTCGATCGTGCACGCGAGCGGTGCCATCGGCAGGCTCTTGTTGTAGATGATCCAGCCGCCGAGGCCGCCGGGAACGAACGAGCGCGCGATCTGCAGCACCTGCCGATACCCGCGCGTCGTCACGAGGCCGCACTTCGCGCCGGTGCCCGTCAGGACGGTGTTCGTCGCGACCGTCGTGCCGTGCATCACGTGCCCGATCATCGACGGTTCGATGCCCGCCTTTTCACACACGCGCAGGATGCCGTTCAACACGCCGATCGACTGGTCCGCCGGCGTACTCGGCACTTTCGCCGAATAGCTGGTACTCGTCGCCTCGTCAACCAGCAGCAGGTCGGTGAACGTGCCGCCAACGTCTACGCCCAATCGGTAGGACATGAATTAGTTCTCTTTCGAAGTTTCAGTGATCGCCGTTGCGCTCAGGAGGCGGCAGCGACGCGCGGAAAAGGGCCGGCCTTGGCAAGCATTCCTGGTACAGCTCTCCCGAGCCGTTGTCCGAGCCATTGCGCCGTGTCGATCAGCTTCGGCAGCGACGCGCCCGTCTGAATGTCACTTCTATCCAGCATGTAGAGCAGGTCTTCGGTGGCGATGTTGCCGGTCGCCGCCGGGGCGAACGGGCAGCCGCCGATGCCGCCGATGCTGGCGTCGAGCACTTTCACGCCGGCCTGCACCGCCGCCATCGCGTTCGCGATGCCGGTGTTGCGCGTGTTGTGAAAGTGGCAGCGCAGGCGCTGCTCGGGCAGCACCGCCGCGGCCCGCTCCATCATTCGCGACACCTGAGCGGGTACGCCGACGCCGATCGTGTCGGCAAAACAGATTTCGTATGGGTTGGCCTCGGCGACTCGTTGCGCGATGTCGATGACGCGATCGAGTGGGACTTCGCCTTCGAACGGGCAACCGAACGCCGCCGAGATCGTCACCTGCGCGCGCACGCCCGCTTGCTGCGCGGCGCGGGCGATATCGATCCAGGCCTCGATGGATTCCTCCGTGCCGACGCCTTGATTGCGGCGATTGAAGGTATCGCTCGCGACGACGACCATGCCGATCTCGTGACAGCCGGCGGCGAGCGCGCGCTCAAGGCCCCGGTGGTTCAGGATCAAGCCGGTGAAGAACACACCTTCGGTGCGCGGCAGCGCTGCGAACAGCTCGTCCGCGTCCGCCATCTGCGGCACCTTCTTCGGATTGACGAAGCTCGCGACCTCGATGCGCCGGATGCCGGCGTCGATCAAGCGGCCGATGAGCTCGACCTTATCGGCAGTGGACAGGATCGTCGGTTCGAGTTGCAATCCATCTCGCGGGCCGACTTCCAACAATTCGATTTTGCCTGACATGGTCTCTCGCACGTTTCCGCTTCCTGCAAGGGGTTTTCCCTGATTCGTATCGAGCGCAGCGACTTTTCTCGCTGCTTGATTCATTCTTTGCAATGCTCTATTTGTTGGCCAATGCATTTTTAATGGCCGCAATCGAAACGCCGCATATCGACTCTTTCGTTGGAAGCATCGCTTGGCACTCGACATCCGCAGGCTCAGTCACTTCGTCGCCGCCGCAGAGCACGGCAATATCAATCGCGCCGCAGACAGTCAGCACATCACTCAGTCGGCGCTGACGCGCAGCATTCAAGTGCTGGAGGACGAGCTCGGCGCAAAGCTGTTCGAGCGCACGCCGCGCGGCGTTACCTTGACGGCGCTCGGCAAGCGCCTGTTCGATCACGCCCGCCGCATCATCAACACCGCGGCCATCGCCAAGGCGGACATGGCCGCGCTCATCACGGGAGCCGGCGGCGAGATCCGTGTCGGCGTGGCGCCGCCGCTCGCGACGCCGGAATTGATGAGCCTGCTATTCGGCCTGCCTCGGTCGATGCCGATGCTCGCGATCTCGATCACCGAGATGTTCTATGACTCGCTGATGCAACTCTTGCGGCTCGGCGAGCTCGATCTCGCGATCACGAGCGTTCCGGAAACTGCCGATCGTTCGGATCTGAACGTCGAGCTGCTCGCAACGATCCCGGTGCGCATGGTGGTCGTGATGCGCAAGGACCATCCTCTCAGCGCATTGAAGACGATCTCGCCCGAGGCGCTGCAGCAGGCGAATTGGGTCGCCACCAGTCAGAATCACTATCTGGCCTCGCTGGCGCGCTACTTCGCCGAGAAGCACATGCAGCCGCCGCACTATCGCCTGTACGCCAACACGATGAGCGTGCTGCTGCGGGCCGTGTTGCACGAGGATTTCGTCGCGCTGCTCTCGGAGGCGACGATCGCCCGCGACTTCCCGCCCGACTCGGTCGTGACGCTGCCGAATTTCGCTCAGGCGGCGACGCGCCGGATCGGCCTCGTCTCCACGCCGAATGCGATCCGCTCCTCGGCGTTTCTGCGCTTGAGCCAGAGCCTCGTCGAGCATTTCAAGAAGTTGCCCGAGACACCGCTGGCGCGAGCGGCCCGCTGAAAACAAAAAGTGCGTGCCGGCTTACGCCGACACGCACTTCGTAGCTCGCGAGGTCGTCTCTTCCTCGCTCGTACCCGACTTAGAACTTATAGATCGCCGTGACGCCGAAGCGGCGCTTGTCGGCCGGCGAGTAACGCACTTCGTGTCCCGTACCGAAGGTGTACAGCGCCTCCGAGCCGAACGACGCGTTGGCAACGGTGCGATCGTCGAACAAGTTCGCGACGTACGCCTCGATGTTCAGCGCGCCGCTACGCACGCCGAAGCGCACGTTCGTGAGCTGACGCTCCGGAATGATCGCGTAGTTCGCCGCGGTCACGTACGAGCTGCCGCGATAGATCCAGTCGAGCCGACCGAACCAATCGAAGTCGCCGACCAGCGCGTCGCTGTACTCGGCCGCGAACGTGCCCATGGTCTTCGGCGATTGCGGCAATCGCTTGCCGATCGCGCGCGTCGTCGTGCCGTCGATGCCCAGACAGTCGCCGCAGATGTAGCTCTTGATGTCGCTGTCGGTGTAACCGAACGTGGCCGAGAGCATCAGGTTCGTCGTCGCCTGGAACTCGCCTTCGAGCTCGACGCCCTGCAGATCGACCTCACCCACGTTCGCGGTCACGTTGATGATGTTCAGATTGCCGCCGGGTGGCGTGAACGTCAGCGAATTGCCGAGCTGCCCGTCCTCCCACACCGCGTGATACACCGCGAGTCGCGTCTGAGCACGGCCGTCGAGCCACACGGACTTCAAGCCCACTTCGTAGTTCGTCAGCTTCTCTTCATCGAAGGTCACGCCGACGCCCGGCAGCATTCCCTGCACTTCCGGCGGCTGCACGGCGTAAGCCACGTTGAAGCCGCCCGGACGCACGCCGCGCGACCACGACACGTAACCGTTGTGATCGTCGTTGAAGTCGAAGTCCGCGATGACGCGCGGCGAATAGCTCTCGAACGTCGCTTCATAGCGCGTGCCGCGCACGCGCTGTCCGAGCGCGTTCGTCAGCGCCTGGCGCACGAGCTTGTCTTCCTGGTAGCGCAGCTCGCCGCTCAGCGTGAGGCGATCGGTCACATCCCAGTACACGCCGCCGAACAGCGCAGGCGTCTCGGACTCGTTCAGCACCGGCGTGGAGACGATGCCCGGACCGCGAGGCGTGATGCCGTACACGCCGGAGCCGCCCGGAACGGAGATCTCCATGTAGCTCAAGCCGACCAACCAACGGAACGCGCGATCCTCGGGCGAGGACAGGCGGATTTCCTGGCTGAAATCCTCCGTCTTCTGTTGCGAGGCGACGAACCACCAGATGTGCGGCGTGTACGTCCCGTACGTGTTCGGCACGCCTTGGCCGTCGCGGAACGACAGATTCAGGATCTGCTGGTACTTCTCTTTCGTGTACGCGGTCAGCGAGCTCAACTCATAGCCATTGTCGAACTCGTAATCGATGCGCAGATTCGAGTAGAACGAGTCGCGCTTCAGGCCTGCCTCGTCGTTCCAGTACGGATTGAAGATCGTCGCGAAGCCGCCCGAGTTGTCGAGCAGTACGCTGCGCGCCATGTCGTTGATGTAGTACTGGCCCGAGTAATAGGCGGGATTGATCTTGTCGGAGTCCGGCAGCTCGCCGCAGAACCAGGCGCCGCGCGTACCGCCGAGATTGCAATTCATGTCGTCGCGCTTCAACGCGAGCTGGGCCGGCGGACCGTCGTGATCGCGCACCAGGCTGCCCATGGCGCGAATCGTCAGATTGTCGGTCGGCGTGTACTTGAGCGTGATCGAGCCGGATTTCGTCGAACGATCGCCGAGCGTCTCGCCTGGCTCCGCGAAGTTCTTGTACTGGCCGGTCTGCTCCATGTGGCGGGCCGACACGCGCGCGGTCAGCTGACCGGGCACGATCGCGCCTTCGACACTGCCGCTGACGTCGACCAGATCGTAGTTGCCCGCTTCCGCGCGAATGCGGCCGCGGAACTCCTCGCCCGGATCGCGAGTGATGAAGTTCACGGCGCCCGAGAAGGTGGAGCGGCCGAAGTACGCACTTTGCGGCCCCTTCAACACTTCGATCTGCGCGATGTCCTGCAGCTCGGGCGTCGCGGTGCCGGTCATCGGCGCGCCGTCGATGAACACGAGGCCGCTCGACACGGACAGGCCGCGGAACGTGACTTGCTTGCCCGAGCGATCGTTACGACCGTTGCTCGCGCCGGCCGTCTGGTTCGTCGAGTGGAAGCCTGGGGTGAATTGCGCGACTTCGGTCAGGTTTCTGACGCCGCGGTTTTCGATGTCGTCGGCGCTCATCGCGCTCACGGCCATCGGAATGTCCATGATGCTCTCTTCACGCTTACGCGCCGTGACCGTCACGACCTCGAGCGCAATCGTTTCGGCCGACTCCTGCGCGTGGGCCACGTTCGTGGGCGCAGGTGCGAGCGCGAGTACCGAAGCAGGCAGGACACTGAGCGCGCCGAACCGGACCGTGCCGGGCAGCTGCGGGAATCTTCTATGCATTTACATCGTCTCCCCGAGAATATTGACGTCGCGCCGACGTTGCGCCGCCGCGATCGATGCATGACCACGTCGGTCTCGACCTGCAAGACCTGAATCGACACTACGGTGGAGCGAACGAGCGCGTCGAATTCATTTACTGCAACCGCGATTCATCGGATGCATATCTCGTTCGATGCGGACGGTCCGCCGTTCGCGGGCGCTAACGCGAATTCGGCAATGCGGGACCGATCGAGGTGGCGCGCGATTTTGACCTATGCGCGCCGAGGAATCACGATGCACGGGAGGAATCTCTCGCGGATCACGTCGTTGCGGCCGCGACCGCCAAAGCCGTCAAACCGAACCGGGCGGGCGGCAACCCTCGTGACTCATCCAA
>JAEYXD010000092.1 GCA_023428645.1 Pseudomonadota bacterium | reverse complement strand
GAGGTAAGTGCGTCAGAAGGTTTCATTTCAGTGCCGTAAGCCCCGTGCGGGCGCGGTCCCGCTGCTAACGTGGTCCCATCGAAGTATTGCGGGTCGGGATACAGATGAATCGTGCGGCGGAGCGGCTGATCACAAGCGCACAGGGGTGTATCGCCCGTCGCGCGATCCTGCGACCGGAGCACTCGTGCACACCGCGCCGCTCCGCGTTCGCGCGGGGCAGGGTGCTCATGCTTGCGATGGCACTGTCCGCATTGAGCGCGTGTCAGACGCCGGGTTTCAGTGACGGTGATCTGGGGCGATCGAGCGCGTTGTCCGCCGACGCGCAAGTGATCGAAGGTGTTCGCATCGTACCGATCGTGACGGCGTCGCTGCGTGCGGCAGCCGTGGAGGCGGTGCCGGAGGTAGTGGCCGCGCTGCAGCTCGAGCCCGTCGTGTATGAGTACAGAATCGGTGTCGGCGACAGTCTGGCCATCGTGCTCTGGGATCATCCGGAGCTCAGCGATGTGATCGCGAGCCCGAGCGACCGCTCGTTCTCGCAGTCGGGCGGCGCGGGTCGCACCGTCACGGCGAATGGGACGATCTTTTTTCCGCTCGTCGGTGAGCTGCGAGTGGACGGTCGCACCGTTGGCGAGCTGCGCGAGCTGCTGACCGCGAAGCTCGCGAGTTACATCAAGAATCCGCAAGTGGACGTGCGCGTGGTGGCGTACCGAAGTCAGCGCGTCGTCGTGACCGGCGCCGTGCACGCGCCCAGCGTGCTCACATTGAATGAAATGCCGCTGTCGATCGTCGATGCGATTGCACAAGTCGGCGGCGCCGCTCCGAACGCCGATTTGACGGAGGTGCAATGGGTGCGGGGCGGTCGCAGTCACAGTCTCGACCTGACCGCGTTGCTGAAGCAGTCCGTTCCTGCACATGCACTGACGATGCGTGCCGGCGATCTGCTGAATGTTCCTGATTCCGATGCAAAGCGCGTGCACGTGTTGGGCGAGATTCGACAAGCCGGCAGTTATTCGATGCGCAAGGGACGCTTGAGTCTCGCGGACGCGCTCGGCGCGGCCGGCGGCATCGATCCTGCAAGCGCGAATCCCGGTCGCATCTACGTCTTCCGTCGCGACCAGAATGACGTCGCCGCACATTGGCTGGATGCGAGCACGCCAGCGGCCATGGTCCTCGCGGCCGAGTATGAGTTGCAGCCGCAGGACGTGGTGTACGTCGCAGCCGTTCCGTTCACTCGTTACAACCGCGCGCTCGCGCAATTGCTGCCCACGCTGCAAGCGCTGTGGCAGACGGCGATCACCAGCCGTGAATTGCGTTGAGCCGCCGGCAAGAACCTCGATGGAAGAAGATCACGTGACCTCGTGCGATGCGCCGCTGCGCATACTCATCGTCTGCGCGGCCAACCGCTTTCGCAGCCCGCTGGCGGAATATCTACTGCGGCGGGATTGGGCCGCGCATCAGGTGGAGGTCGTCTCGGCGGGCATCCACGCGGTAAGCGGGCAAACCGCACATCCGCGGGCACTCGAGCTGGCGGTCGATCGCGGGCTGCTCGAGCTCATGGCGCATCGAACTCGGCGGCTGACACCGTCGTTGATCCGGGCCGCCGATCTCGTGTTGACCATGGATCAGATGCAGCAACGCGAGGTGCTCAGCGCAATGCCTGCCTTCACCGGGCGCGTTCTCATGCTGGGTTGCTGGCGCAATGTGTCGATCGCGGATCCCGTGACGGATGCGGCGGTGTCGGGCGAGCGCACGTTCGATCTGCTGCGGGATTGTCTCGGCGATTGGCGGGAGCGCCTGCAGAGCTCGGGATTGCTGCCGATGCGCAGCATGCAAGACGACAGTGCAGCACAGGAGATGAGCGATGCGGGATGAGGCTGTCGCTCGTGCGGAGGTCGCCGGCGAGTCGGGACCGGCCGCCATCGTGTGGCTCGTCGAGAACGTGCGCGACAACTGCGGCCTGTTCGCGGCGGTCGCGGGCACGATTTTCTGTTTCGCGCTCGCTTACGCGTTACTTGCGACACCTATCTATACGACCGACGCGCTCATTCGAGTGGAGCCGACGAAGTCGTCAATGATCGGTCCGCTCGCGGATCTGGGCGGCGCGCTGCAGATGCGCGATCCGTCGGTGCTCGGCGAGATCGAGATCCTCAAGTCGCGCGCCACGATCGGCAGCGCACTGGAGCAGGTATCCGGACATCTATCGGTACGAACGCTCGCGCCGCTGCCGCTGATGGCGGGTGTGTTGCCCGATGCCGTACGCAAGTACCTCTCGCAGCTGCTGGACGCCGCACCGCCGACGTGGGGCAGCGAGGCGCTGAAATTCGAGACGTTCGAGGTGCCCGCCGCGCTGATCGGTGTCGAACTCGAATTCATCGTGGGCCTCGAAGGTGCCTGGCGGCTCGTGACTCCAGACGGCGCGGAGCTGGCGAGCGGCAACTTGCACGAGTCGGTGACGACGGGTGACGTGCGCGTTCACGTCTCCGAGTTGAATGCGCTCCCGGGCACGCGCTTCCAGGTGATTCGGCACTCGCTGCAGGCACGCATCCGGGATGTGGCGACCGAACTGCGTGTTGCGGAGACCTCGCCGCAGTCGAATGCCATCCGAGTGAAGCTCGACAACGCAGACCCGGTATTCGCTTCGCGTCTGGTGAATGCGATTGCGGATGCCTATGTCGGCATGAATGTTCGCCGCCGCTCCGAGGAGGCTGCCCGCAGCTTGAAGTTCCTCGATGAGCAACTGCCGCAGTTGCGTGCGCAGCTGGATCGCGCGGAGGCCGCGTTCAACGAGTTCCGCATGACTGCAGGAACCATCGACATCGGTGGCCAGGTCACCGAACTGTTGCAGCGGGCCACTGAGTTGGAGCGTCAGCGAATGGAGCTGGAGCTCAGACGCGGCGAGCTGGTGGCTCGCTTCGAGCCGCTGCATCCGACCGTGGCGGCAGTCGATGCGCAGATCGTCCGTATTCAGCACGAACTGGATCAGCTGGCGGCGCGCAGGGACTCGCTGCCGCTGGTGCAGCAGAACTATCTGCGTCTGGCGCGCGACGTCGAAGTCAGCACGCAGCTGTACGTATCGCTGTTGAACAATGCGCAGCAGCTGCGCATCGCCAAAGCGGGCACGGTTGAGAATGCCGTCATCATCGATCGCGCCACGCCCGCACAACGACCGACGAGCCCGAATCGCCCGCTGATCGTGATGCTCGGGGCGCTGCTTGCCATCGGCGCAGGCGTGACGGTATGCCAGATCTTTGCGCTCTCCGTGGCTCGCGTGCGTGATACCGACACGCTCGAGCGGGTGACCGGGATGGATACTCTGGCGGTCGTGCCGCACGCGCGCGAGCAGCGCGAGCTGGATCGTCTCGAAGGTCAAATGGCGCGGCTCATCGTGCGGGAGCAGCCGCAGTCTCCGACCAGCGATGCGTTGCGAAGTCTGCGCATGGCGCTGCAGGTTCGAATGCCGGCGACGCCGAACGGACGCGTACTGCTGCTGAGCTCCGCGGAACCCAGCCAAGGCAAGACATTCATCGCCTGCAACCTCGCGCAGGCGCTGGCCTCGAGCGGCGCGCGCGTACTGCTGCTCGATGCGGACCTGTATCGAGGCGCGGCGCACAGATATCTTGGCTTGCCGGCGCATCAGCTCGGCCTCGGCCGATTGCTGCAAGGGGAATGCACCCGCGAGCAGGTCACGATCGAGGGAGCGCCCGGGTTCTCGGTCATTCCGGCGGGACGCAGAGTGGCCAATCCGGCGGATTTGTTGGCGTCGGGCGCGCTGCAAGCCCTGGTAGCCGAACTTCGATCGCAGTACGACTGGGTGATCGTCGACGGACCGCCCGCGTCCATCATCGGCGATGCGGCCACGCTCGCCCGGCTCGCCGATCAAGTGATATTCGTCGCGCGGCACGGCAAGGTTTCGTATGCGCAAGTACGTCAGTCGGTGGCGGCGATGCGTCGGCTCGGCGCGAAGTTCGTCGGCGCGGTCTTCAACGATCATCGTCGCCCCGCGTTCAGCTACGGATACGGGTATGGATACGGTTATGCGTACACGCGGACGGACGGCGAAGGCGGTGCGGATGGAGTCGGTCGTTTCGGGAGCCGTGTATGAACGCGGCGCCGCGCGTCACGATCTCATCCGGGATGCGATTGCCGGAGCTCGATGCCTTGCGTGGGTTGCTGGCCGTGTATGTGATGCTGGTTCACTACACGTACCGCTACGATGGATTGTTCGGGCATACGTTGCCCGTGCCCGCCCTTGGGGGCGGCGTCGCGCGGGTGCAGGCGTTGTTCGCGATCAGCGGCTTCATCATTTCGATGACGCTCGCTCGCACGCGTACGGTGACCGACTTCGCGTTCAAGCGTGTCTGCCGGCTCTATCCAGCCTACTGGCTCGCCGTCGTGCTCACCTTTGCAATCACCACGTTCGCGGCCTTGCCGGGCCGTACCGTGAGTTTGACTGATGCGCTGATCAACTTGTCGATGCTCCAGCAGTTCGTGGGCGTGCCGCATGTCGATGGTGCCTACTGGACCTTGACGGTCGAGCTGTTGTTCTACTTCTGGATCGCAGTGCTGTTCTTCTCCGGCGCGCAGCGATTCCTGATACCCATCCTCTGCGCGTGGTTTGCACTTGCGCTGCTGTTGAAGTTCGCGGAAGACGTCATGCATGTCGCTGTGGCGCCGTATGTGGCCAAGGCGCTGATCTGTCCATGGATACCGTTCTTCGGCATGGGCATGCTCGCTCAGCGCGCTGTGAATCTGCGTCGCTGGGATCGACCGGGCGTGGCGATGATGGCGGCGGCAACGATCACTGCGACGCTCATCTGGGGGCCTGAGTCGGCGATGGTGGCGCTCGCCATTGCAGTCACTTTCATGCTTCTGCTCGCCGATAGCCTCACGTGGCTGCGTTGGCGGCCCCTGGTCTTTCTGGGGACGATTTCCTATCCGTTGTACCTGCTGCATCAGAACATCGGCTACGTGGGCATCCGCTGGTTGGAGGCGCAGGGCTGGCATCCGCTGCTTGCGATTGCCGCCACCAGTGTCTTCATGA
>JAEYXD010000063.1 GCA_023428645.1 Pseudomonadota bacterium | reverse complement strand
GTGCACCGCTTTCGCGATGGGCCGGTGCAAGTGGGGGGATGAGGAAACGTTGCGGCCGAAAAAATCGAGGCGCCGAGACTCGAGTCCGAAGCGGCGGCGAGGGCAGCGATCTCAGCGAGAGAGGGTGGTGCTCCTACGAAGCGTGGCGCGAGCCAGGGACCTCTATCGCACCGATCAACCGGCGCTCGCTCGCGAGCGCCGCGTCGTCAGCAATCGACGTGGGCGCGACGACGGTTAGCGGCGCGGCGCGCGGTGCGGCGGTCGTGAATACGGAGACGGTCAAGCCCGTCATCAAGATTGCGGCCGAGCCGCACAGGATGCGCTTCTTCATGGGTATCGCCCGAAGGTGTGAATGAATTCGATGCGCGAATTCTGTTCACCCGGGACGACGGGCACATCGCTCGGAGGAGCCAGGGCTTCGGCGGGGGAGAGCCATGGGCTTGGTGGCCCCCGGAGGGCCCCCTCCCCTAACCCTCTCCCGCTGCGCGGGGGCTGCTCCTGCGCTCGCAGCATTCGGGCTCCTGCCCGTCAGAGGGGGAGTTGGATGAGGCCGTTTTTTATTTTGAGTGCAATACCGTCCAGGTTTCGATGCAGGTCTCCACCGTCACCCGGCCCGCCACCAGATCCAGAATCCGCACGCGCTTCAATTCGACGCAGTCGCCAGTGTCGATCGGCGCCTTCTCGAAGCCGCCTCCCGCATACACGAACCGCACGGCATACTCGTCGATGATCTGCCGCTCGTTGAAACTACGGCGCAGGAAGCTGAATTCCGGGTCGTGCATCGAGCTCGCTTCAGCAAGCACATGGCGGATGACCTCTTCCCGGCCGGCATGGCGAATGCTGCGGGCCGGCGCGGTCCATACGACGTTCGGCGCGTACAGCTCGCGGAGTATCGTCAGCAACGTCTGATGTGCTTGGAGTGCGGCGATCGCGGGTGCCGGATGCAGTGGAGAGGGGTTCGATTGCATGTCGATCTCGGGCCGAGCGGAGAGGCCGCCGCCAGGCAGTGTCGAAGCCGCGGTCGCGACGGGTCGATAAGCCAAAGGAGCCACGCCGGCTGGCGTCCGTGTGCCGGCTTGCGCTGCCGGCAACTCCGACCGCCGTCATGGCATTGCGCGCCGGAACAGATCCGCCGCCTGGCCGCGCGAGGCGCAGTCGAGCTTGTCGAGAATGTTCGCGATGTGCCGCTTGACGGTGTGCAGGCTGAGCGTCAACTCGCGGGCAATGTGCTTGTTGCTGGCGCCCGACGCGACGCGTTCGAGCACTTCCAGCTCGCGTTCCGACAGCGCGGTGAGCGGCCCGGCGGGCTTGGCGGTCTCGCTTGCCGTCGGGCTCCAGACGGCGAGCCGCGCCAGCAGCGCATCGAACTGCGTCGTTCGGCGCACTTCGATAGGCACCGCGTCGAGCATATGCGTGACGACTGGCCGTGGCTCGAGCAACAGCAGGCCCACCGCATCCTGATCCAGCACTTCGCGCAGCACCGGCGCGAAGTGCTCCCAATAGCGCGCGCGATCGTTCAAGCGCAAATGCAGATAGGCAAGCATGAAGCGTGGATCGCCGTAGATCATCGGCATGCGAAAACGCTCATGGACGCGCACCGCGCGCTCCAGCGCCGTGCGCGCCACGTCCCAATCCTCGCGCAAGAACGCGAGCTGACCGCGCACGAGCTCCGTCGCGCTGTCGAGGAATTCCCACTCCGTCGCGACACGCGGCGCGAGCAGCGTCGGCGCGAGCTCGCGGAATTGATCGTACCGGCCTGCCATCCAGCGGATGCGCGCGAGTCCGTGCTGGTAGGCACGCAACCACACAGCGCGATGGGACGTCGCCTCGGGCAGCATGAGCGCGTTGATGAGAGAGTTCGCGAGCGCTTCGGCCGCGTCGAATTGTCCGGCCGCCGCCAGATAGAGCGAGCGAAACTGCATCAGCCGCTCGGCGACGAGGCGCATCGTGCCGAACTGATGATGCAGCGTCTCGCCGCGCTCGAGAATGCGCACGACGGGCTCGCGCCGTCCGCGCCAGAACTGTGCCCAGGCACCGACCGGCAACGCCGCGAGTTGCCACGGCGCGGCGGACGTGCCGCGCACGAGCTCGCTCATCGTGAAGAAGCGCTCGAATACATCCGCGATGCCCGGCAGTCCGACGCAGATGCAATGAATGCGGTCGGCCGTTTGCGGGCAGATCGCCTCGGGTTCGCGCTCGGCAAGCGATACGAACTCCTGCATGTACTCGCGGACGCGCGGCGCGTCGCCGCTCGGCAGCACGCACCACGCGCGCTGGAGCGCGAGCTGCGCCTGGGATACGAGGTCTAGCGGCTCGCTTGCCAGCTGTTCGAGCACGTCCCACGCCTCGCGGCTTTCGCCCGCCGAGCTGAGCGCATCGACATCGAAGAACATCGCGCGAATGCGTAGCGGCGCGTACTGCGGCGCCGTCAGCCCGGCGATCGCGGGCTTGAGCTCGCGCTTCGCGCGCGACCAATCCCACCGCAGCCACGCACACACGCCGCGCAGATAGCTGAGCTGCGCATCGTTCGCGCGGGCCTCCTCCGGCAGCTGGTCGATCCAGCGCTCGAGCGTCGGATGATCGCCGCTCGCGAGCATCGCCTCGCCGCTTGCGGCGATCAGCTCCATGGCTTCGGTCCAGCGCTCCGCTTTCAGGAAGTGCGCGATCGCGCGCGGCAACGACTCTTCGGCGCGACCGGCGCGTTCGTGCAATCGTTGCACGCGATCCGGATAGCGGCGCTCGAGCTCGCTTTGCAGGAAGTCGCGAAACAAGTCGTGAAAGCGCAGCACCGGCACCGACTCGTCCGCGATCGTCAGGAACAGGTTGCGTCGATACAGTGCTTCGAGGACGTGCTTCGAGTCGCCGCGTCCGGTCACGGCGGCGCACAGTGCCGGGCTGAGCTCGGCGAGCACGGACGATTGCAGTACGAAGTCGCGCAAGTCCTCGGGCAGGTCCGCGAGCACTTCCTGCGCGAGATAGGCGAACAAGTGGCGATCGCCCACATCGGTATTGCCCATCTGCAGCGACGGCGACAGCTGCGCCTGCAAGGCCATCGTGAAGCCGACCGCCCAGCCGTGCGTGCGACGCAGCGCATGGCGGATCGATGCGGGGTCGGGTTCGCGTCCCAGGCGGATGGCGGCGAGCGCGAGGGCGTCCTGCTCGCTCAGCTGCAGGTCCCACGGCACGAATTCCGCGAGTTCCGCGTGCGCGCGCCAGCGCGCGAGCGGCAATGGCGGCTCGACTCGCGTGCCGAGCAGCAGGGCGACGTGATCCGGCAAGCGCTCGATCAGGGACTCGAGCAGCAGGTAGGTATCCGCGCGCTCGATGCGGTGTAGATCGTCGAGCACGATCAGGATGCGGCTGCTACGGGCCGTGCACAGCGCGTTCACGAACGCCGCGAGCGCCGCCCGGCACTGCGATTCGGAGCGCTCCGCGTTCGCTAGCAGGCTCTCGGGCGGCGTGTCCCAGACGAGCGCGAGCGGCTCTGCCGCGCGCAGCAGGGTGGCTAGGAATTGATGGCGATCGTTGTCGTCATCGTCGATCGCGATCCACAGCAGCGCCGGGCCGCCGGTCGAGACGGCAAGGCACTCGTGCGCGAACTGCGCCAGCAAGGTCGACTTGCCGGACCCGCCGGGCGCGCACAGCAATGTGACGGGGCACGACTCGGCGGCTTGCGCCAACCGTGTCAGCAGCGCCGGACGCGTGACGGTGTCTCGTCGCAGTCTCGGCACTCGGAATTTCGTCAGCGCGGTAGCGTTCCATGCGGCTGAGTATTCGGGGATTGCGGCCATAGTGGTCTTATTGCGGACGCCCGCGGATTGTAGCGGGCGTTGCTACGCACGTCCCACGGGTCCAGGCGGAAAGGCAGGGTATGACCGAGTCAGCATCGAACGACGCAGAGTGCTACACCTTTGGCCTCGCGCCCATGCGACATTCGGGCGTGGCGATGGGTTGTGCCTTTCCCGGGGGCTCCGTAAGCTCGCGCGCCTGGCACCAGACGCCACCCTCAGCAGAGAGCAGGAATGAAAACGATCCGCGGCAAGTCCTTCATTGGTCAACGCATTGTGTTGGATGGCAAGGTGTTCGTGGAATGCCATTTCAAGGACGCGAACCTCGTGATCGAAGGCAACGGCCTCTTCGAAATGCAGAACTGCAAGATCGAGGAAGACTGCCGGCTGGCCGTCGAGGGTCCGGGGCAGGTCCTGCTGCACACCCTGAAAATGATGTTGTACTCGGGCGGCTGGATGAATCGCGTCGCCGAGAACGTGCTGCACGCGGTCCGTCAGCCGCCGAAGCGTCGCGCGCCGGGTCCGGTCGCGAAATAAACGGGCAATCGCTGGCGCGCCCCCGCGCGAGGCGGGGGTGCTCTGTGCTCGGGGTTCGCGGCTCGCCTGGGAAGCCGGCCTAAGCGGCTGCCTTCTGGGTCACCATCTTGGCGATCGCATAGATCGCATCGAGCGTCGGGGTCGCGATGCCGTTCGCGCGCGCGGACCGCACGATATTGCCGAGGATCGCCTCGATCTCCATCGGCCGCCCCTGCTCGTAATCGAGTGCCATGCTCGTCTTGTAGGCCGGCATCTGTAACGTCGTCGCAATCATGGCGTCCACGATCTTCGGGGATTGTGGATGACCCGCCGCGGCGGCGGCATCGCAGACTTCCTGCATCGCCTTGCGAATGAAGGCGCGATCGTCGTCGGTCCTGAGCATCGCCGCGGTGTCGAGCACTCCGCCCAGAATCGAGATGGGATTGAACGGTGCGTTCCAGACCGCCTTCTGCCAGCGCGCGCCAACGACGGCGTCGGTGAGCTTGCAAGGCACGCCGCTGGCCACGAACAACCCGGCGAGCCGCTCCGCGGCCGCGCCGATGCCGGTGGGGTAGCGTCCCAGCACGAGCGAGCCGAGCATCTGATGATTGACCTCACCCGGTGCGCCACGCCCGACGCCGACGAAAGCCAGGCTGCTCAGCAGTTCATTGCGCGGAAACGCCGCGGCGATCTCCGCCTCGATGTCCACGCCGTTTTGAATGAGCACGATCGTCGTGTTCGGCCCGACGGCCGGCCGCAGCAGGGCCGTGCGATCGACCTCGGGCAACACTTTCACCGTGAGCAGCACATAGTCGGGCGGCGTCGTGCATTCGGCGACATCTCGATAGGTATGCGCGGGTCGAAACACGTGATTGCCCAGGAGCTCACTGCGTATGGTGTAACCGTTGCGGCTCACGACGTCGTAATCGGAGCGGCACACGACGCTCACGTTCGCGCCTTGACGGGCGAGCGCGGAACCGAACAACGCGCCGACCGCGCCGGCGCCGATGATGAGAATGGCAGGAGCTTCGTTAGGCATCGCGAAAGTATTCCACACGAACCGCCTTTCGTGTCATTGACGCTCCAAAAGCACGGCGACTAGCATCGACTCGTCACTCGACGCACGACAGGCAACATCGGCAACTGTGTCGATCCGCCGCGCGTCACCCAGCTCGCAGGATGTGAGGTCCGGATGGCCAAGAAGTCTCGCTCGCCGCGCGCAAGCGCGGCACGCGGCAAGAAGGGAAGCTCGCGTCGCAGGTCGAAAGCGGCGGCGCCCACGGGCGCGGCGACGGCACCGAGCGCGGCGATCACGCGTGGCGCGGCCGGCTCGGCGCCCCAGCGCAATCGACGCATCGAGCTCGCGCGGGGCGCGGCGCTACCGTCGATGCTCGACCCTGAACGCCGCGCGTCATGGGGTTTTCACACGGAGGAGACGCAGCCCGACCCCTACATGGTCGAGCTGAATCTGCGTTATCCCGGCGGTTTGCTCGCCGCGGCGAAGGCGTTCAAGGAGCTGCTCGCCGCCGTCGTCGCGAAGCCCGATGACATCGCCGAGAGGATCACGTCGGCCTATTACCGCTGCGAGCTCAGCGTTCAGCAGTGGACCCGGCTCATCGATCTCGACGAAGCCTGGGAAGCGGAGCGTCGCACCTCGAAGACGCGCGGCAAGCGGCCCTGGGTCAGATGCATCTATCGCGTGTGGCCGGACTTCGTCGTCAAGCCGCTCATGGATTGCTCGATCGCGACCGTGAAGGCGGACGCCGCATTGAAGTCGTTCTCGGCATCGGGGCGTGGCATCGCCTGGGCGGTCATCGATTCGGGAATCCAGGCCGATCATCCGCACTTTGGCCCGCTCGATGCTCGCGGCGAGCATCGGCTGCTGAACGATGAGGTCGAGGACTTGCACCGCGATTTCACGATCGATGGCAGGGACGTCGCTGCCTTCGATCTCGACGAGCCCGCGCCGCCCGCGCTCGCGACCGCGAAGTCCGCGCTCATCGACGACTTCGGCCACGGCACGCATGTCGCCGGAATCGTCAGCGGGCAAGCGCCCGACGAGGGTGACATCACGGCGTTCGAGCGCGTATTCATCGCGACTTCCGACATCGATCACCAGATCACGCTGAAGCGCCGCGACTGCGACGCGCTCGAGCTGCGTGGAGTCGCGCCCGAATGCAGCCTCGTCAGCCTGAAAGTGCTGAATGCGGCCGGCGCCGGCCGCACGAGCAACGTGATCCGCGCGCTCGCGTACATCCGCCACTACGTCAATCGCAATCCGAAGTTGATGCGCATCCATGGCGTGAACCTGAGCCTCGGCTACGAGTTCGACGCCGAGATGTTCGCGTGCGGGCAGAGCCCCTTGTGCGCCGAGGTCGATCGTCTCGTGCAATCCGGCGTCGTCGTCGTCGCGGCGGCCGGCAACACGGGCTGGGGCGCGGCGACGAGCGCGGCACGCGTCACACGCATCGGATTCACGGCGAGCATCAATGATCCGGGGAACGCCGCGCGCGCGATCACGGTCGGCTCCACGCACCGCGAAGCGCCGCACACGTACGGCGTCTCGTTCTTTTCATCGAAAGGCCCGACGGGCGACGGCCGCTTGAAGCCCGATCTGGTCGCGCCGGGTGAACGCATCACCTCCTGCGCGGCGGGGCAGAAGCTCGCGTCGCTGCCCGTCGTGAGGAAGCGGCGCGGCAAACGACAGGCGGCGTACCTCGACGACAGCGGCACCAGCACGGCTGCCCCGCACGTCTCCGGCGCGATCGCCGCTTTTCTGTCGATTCGCCGTGAATTCATCGGACGGCCCGATGACGTGAAGAATATTTTCTTGAAGAGCGCGACGCCCTTGGGGCGCGAGCGCTACTTCGAAGGACATGGCCTCGTCGATCTCATGCGGGCGATTCAATCGGTGTAGACGAGCAAAAGCCCTTCCTGTCCTGCCCGCTCGCGCGGAAGCGGACGCTGTCGTTACGGAGACAAAATCATGAAAGTCATCGGCGGCATTCCGGTCTTCGAGATCGAATTCGACAAGGGCGGCAAACTTTTCGAGCCGCGCCAGCTCGAGGCGCTGACGGGCGGTCTCGCCGCTCGGCAGGCGACGGATCTCGTCCTGTTCGCGCACGGCTGGAACAACGATCTCGCCGATGCGCGCCAGCTCTACACGAGCTTTTTCACGCAGTTCGCCGCGTTCGTGCCCGCGACGGCGAACGGCAGTGCGCGCGTGTTCACCGCCGCCGCGCTGCTGTGGCCGTCGAAGAAATTCACGGACAAGGATCTGATTCCGGGCGGCGGCGCGGCCGCACTGTCCTCGCAGGAGAAGGCCGTCATTCGCGCACGCCTCAAAGACCTCGCGAAGGAGCCGATCCGGTTGGGCAAGAGCGCGCCCGCGAGCGCGGCGAAGCGGAAGAAGCTCGCGAAGGCGGAGGCATTGCTCGGAACGATCGAGACCGATCCGCGGGCGCAAGAGGAATTCGTCCGCATCGTGCGCTCGCTGCTGCCCGGGGGAGCGGCGCACGTCGACGACGGCACGCAAGACCTGTTCAAGGTGAAGGAACGCAAGCTGCTCGAGAGCCTGAGCAGGCCGGTGCTGGCCGCTTCCGCCGTGAGCGCGGGCGGTGCGGCCGCGCGGTTCTCGACGCTGAGCGGGGTCATGAACGGCGGCGCGGCGGATCTGGGCGACAGTGTAGTTGCCGGCATTCGTCGATTCCTCAACGTCACGACGTACTATCAGATGAAAGAGCGCGCGGGCACGGTCGGCACGAAGGGCGTGGCCGGCGTCATCGACACGGTGAAGGGGAAGCTGCCGCGGGTGCGGGTGCATCTCGTCGGGCACAGTTTCGGCGGCCGCGTCGTGACGGCCGCGACCGACGCGATCGGCGGCAAGCACAAGATCGATTCGCTCACGCTGTTGCAGGCGGCGTTCTCGCACAACGGTCTCGCGGTGAAATTCGACGGCAAGAGCGACGGCTTCTTTCGCAAGATCGTGACCGGGAAGAAAGTCCGCGGCCCGATTCTCGTCACGTGTACGCGCAACGACAAAGCCGTCGGCATCGCGTACCCGCTCGCCTCGCGGCTCGGCGGACACAACGCGGCGGCGTTCGGCGATGAGAGCGATGTGTACGGCGGCATCGGTCGCAATGGTGCGGTGAAGACGCCTGAAGCGGTGAAGGGCAGCCTGCTGGCGGCGCAAGGTGCGTACGACTTCGCCCCCGGCGGCATCTACAACTTGAACGCCGACGCCTTCATCGCCGATCACTCCGACATCTGCCGTCCGCAAGTCGCGTGGGCGCTGGCCTGTGGAATCGCTAGGACGTGATCCGCCGTCTTAAGCGCGTCCAGAGCTTCCAGTACACGAACACGTTGATCGCAAGCACGAGCGCGCCGCTACCGAATTGCATCGCCCGCGTGAGACCCTGGGGATAGATGATCGCCGTGATGTAATGATCGATGAAGCCGCCGGTGTAGCCGACCGCGCCGCCGCGCTCGCGTAAGAAATTTTCGAGCGGTGTGAGCGGGCAGACCCAGCCCGCGAATTCGATCAAGGCGCCCCACACCGCGGCGGGCACATGCAGCCATGCAAGCCAGGGCCAACGCAGCACGGCGAGTCCGCCGAGCACGACGAACAGAATGAACGCCAGATGCAGCACGACGACGGCATCGGCCATGAGCGAGTACGCCATACCGGTGATTATGCGA
>JAEYXD010000191.1 GCA_023428645.1 Pseudomonadota bacterium | reverse complement strand
GAGCCTATCGAGCTGCCTGCATAGCGCCAGCCGGCGCCGCCGGCAGCAGCGCGCCTTCCTCGACGCCAGCGATGTTCGCGCGGACGCGCGGCAAGCTGTGCGGATAATTGCGTTGCAGGAAGTCGATGAGCTTTTCGCGCACTTCGCAGCGTAGGTCGAACGCGGTGCCCGCGTCGCGCGCGCTCATGAGCGCGCGCACTTCGATCGTGCGCTCCTTGGTGTCGGTGATCTGGAGCACCGACACTTTCCGATCCCAGCGCGGCGATGCCTCCAGAATCCTTGTGAGCTCGGCGCGCAGCTCCTTCATCGGCACGCTGTAGTCGAGATACAGGAAGACCGTGCCGAGCAAGTCCGCCGAGGTGCGCGTCCAGTTCTGGAACGGCTTTTCGATGAAGTAGGTGATCGGCAGCACGAGCCGGCGCAAGTCCCAGATCTTCACGACCACGTAGGTGAGCGTGATCTCCTCGATGCGGCCCCACTCGCCCTCGACGATGACGACATCGTCGATGCGGATCGGCTGCGTGATCGCGATTTGAAAGCCCGCGAGCAGCGTCGCGATGCTCTTCTGTGCCGCGAAGCCGATGATGATGCCGGCAACGCCCGCGGACGCGATGATGGCCGTGCCGAACTGCCTGACCGATTCGAACACCATCAGCATCGAGGCGGCCGCGAAGATCACGACGATCGTGCCGATGATGCGCTTCAGCATCATCACCTGCGTGTAGATCGCCCGCGCCTCGCGGTTGTCCTCGACATCGATGCGATGCCGATTCAGCACGAACGCCGCCAGCGCGTTCACGAACTGCAGCAACAGGGCCGCAATCACGCCGATGAGCAGCAGGCTGACGCCGTTCTGGATCACCTGTTGCGCTTGCGGCGAGAAGGCGAGGGCGGGCACGCCGAGAATGATTGCGAGCAGCGGCAGCACGAGCCGCAGCGCGCGGCCCGCGAACGGGGAGAACACGTCGTCCCACGTCGAACGCGTGCCCTTCGCGAACGATTTCAGCAGCGCGTCGAGGGTGCGCGCGACGCGGGCGAGCAGCCAGGCGAGCGTTGCGACCGTGGCGATGCCGTGCACGAGAGACATCGCCCGCAGCATGCTGGCCGTGACCTCCGCATTCGACAGATCTTGCGTGAGCGTCGTCAGGGCGAAGTACACGCCCTGGATCCATAGCAGGCAGGCGAGCGGCGGCACGGCGTCCGAGAGGCCGCGTGAGATCCAATAGCGCACGGTTGGCGTGTCGACCGGCGAAGCGGGCGCGGACGCTTGCGCCCGCGCGCGACGGTTCACCCACCAACGTAGAGCGATGTGCGCGATGACGGCGAGCGCGACGGCGAGCAGGCCGGTGCCCCACGTGACGAGCGTCACGCCGAAATAACGAGTCTCCGGATCGAACATTCACTTGGCCCAGGCAGCTTGGTCGCGTCCGATACTACTCAAGACGTACGTGCGTTCGTACCCCTGAAATTTTTGCGCCGTCGATCGCTGTACAGACCCTTCGTGAGTGTCGCCGCGAACCTGACCGGCATCGGGGAATGGATGAAAAGATCGGGTGTGAAGTGCTGCGTGCGCAGCCTGTGAACTCCCGCAAGTCCGCCGCGGTCCGCCGCTGCAACACTGTCGCAACGCGCAGCGCCTCGGGCCGCGAGTCGCGCGTCAATCACGACCTCAGCAGGCAATTCACGAATGGTTCGATCCGATACGCAGTGGCTCGCCGTCGCGGACGAGTTCTATAACGCGGCCGTCGACCAGGGTCGCTGGTACTCGGCACTGGCGGGACTGGCAGCCGCGACCGGCTCGCGCACGGGCGAATTGATCACGGTCGGCACCGACGCGGCCGTGCCGATCAACATCATGACGAACATGGACCCAGCGATTCACGAAGCCGCGGCCGTGGCGCGCATCGGCGATCCGAACATCAATCCACGCATCCGCGTCGGGCTGCGGACGCGCGTGTTGCAAGTCATGGCCGAGTGCGACTTCCTCACGCCCGAAGAGCACGCGAAGCATCCTCACTACGACGAATTCGCGCGGCCTTGGGACATCCCGTACATCTGTCTGGCGACGCTCGAGCGGCGGGATGACCTGCTGATCGGGTTGGCGGTGCTGCGATCCGAGCGCGAGGGACATATCGAGAGCGGGCAGCGCGAGATTTTCGCGACGCTCGCGCCGCACGTCAGGGCGGCGGTGCGCATGCAGATCGCGCTCGACGGCAATGGCACCACGCTGCTCACGGGCGCGTTCGACACGCTTGCGATTCCCGCGTTCGTGTGCGGCAGGACGGGAGACGTGCAGGCATGCACCGAGGCGGCGGAAGAGATCGCGCGTGGCGCGCGGGGGCTGACGCTGCGGAACCATCGCTTGCGGGCGGCCCGCGACGAGGAGGACAAGGCGCTGCAGGACGCGATCATGAACGCTGCTCGCGGGCGGACGCGGCACGGCGCGCCTGCGCTGGAGACGGTCGTGATTCGCGGCACGAACGAGGCAAACGTCCCGCTCGTGCTCGACGTGATGGCGTTGCCGTCGCTCGCGCTCGAGTTCTTCGCAACCCCGCGCGTGCTGATCGTCGTGCGCGGCTCGCGCGGCGCGGATGCTCGCAAGGCGGCGCTGCTGCAAGGCGTGTACGGCTTCACGGCCGCGGAGACCGACATCGCGCTCCAGCTTGCGCAGGGCAAAGCGGCGGAAGCGATCGCTCAAGAGCGCAGAGTCGCGCTCGGCACCGTGCGGGCGCAGATCAAGAGCCTGCTGGGGAAGATCGGGGTCAGGAGGCAGGTCGAGCTCGTCGCGAAGCTCAACGAGTTCTGAACTGCCAAAGAGACGGGCGCGCGGCCCCCACCCTGGCCCTCCCCCGCGCCGCGGGGGAGGGGACGCTCGGATTCACTCGCCGTCGTCTTCGCTCGGATTCACTCGCCGTCGTCTTCGTTGCTCACTTCGCGCGCCGTCGCCTTCTGGCCCGCCGCTTCCTCCGCCCGCGCGCCCGCGAGAATGCCGGGCAGCGCATAGTTGCCTTCGTGACAGGCGTATTCGTAAACCGGCTCGTTCGAGCGATTGAAGATCAGCTCGCCGCTGAACGGCACCGCGAACGTCGTCGGGTCGCTCACCGTGAACTGGTACAGGATCTCGTTCGGCGACGCATACGAGAACTTCTCGACGACCTTGCGGCTCGGGCCGGCACCGCGGAACGTGTGCAGCGGATGGAAGTTCGTCGTCTCGACGACGAGCGTATCGCCCTCCCAACGCCCGATCGAATCGCCGAGCCACTTCGGCACGCTGCTCGGCAGCGGCTGGCCGTTCATGCGCACGATGCGCGCGTCATGGACCATCTCGACGAGGAACATCACGTGGTCCTGCGTCTGCACGAACTGATATGCATTGTTGTACATGTTCGGCAGCATCGGCGGACCGCCGTTCGAGCCGAAGGACAGCAGACAGCGTTCGCCGAGCGAGCGCAGCTCCGGACCATCCACCGGACCGGCCTTGCCGCGGAAAGCCGCCCGCTCGGCCGCGATGCGCTTGCCCGCCTCGGGCAGGATCGGCGGCAGCCGGCCGTTCGGCGGGTCGACGATGATCGACGCGCGCGGCTCGCCATTGATGCGCAGCACGTGATCGCCGCGATCGACCCAGAAATTGTTGTAGCCGCAGTTCGCGCCGGTGAAGCCGTAGCCGCAGTCATGCGGGAGGTCTTGTACGCGAGCATTCGGGTCCGTTGGCGCGTCACCCTTGGCGACGTGGTCCGCCGCGTACTTCTCCGCCGCCTGCAGCTCCTCCGGCGTCATGATCAGGCGCGTGCCGTATTGCGGCGGACGTTCGAGCGGGGTGATCGTCTCGTGAGTCCAGAAGCCGCCGAAATCGGGTTTGCCGTCGGTCGTTCGTGGAATGGGTTGCTGCTTGCCCGCAGGTCCCGCGGCGACGGCCGCGGCGCCAATCGCGAAAGTGGCGCAGGCCGCGACGCACTGCAGGAGAGCTCGAGATGCTGAAAAAGCCATATTCGCACCTGTGGTGGACTCGCTGAACCAGGCGAAGACTAGCGACGGCGCACCGCAGCGACAACGGGCGAACTGAGAAGAAATCCAAAGCCTTGCGCCCTTGCTGACCGGCATGGAGGCCGCGTGCGCGACCGCGTAGCTAGCCATCCGCAGGGCAGCAGGCAGCCGTGTGTTCAGCCTCGCCCTTTGGGTCCATGCCGGATGCGGAACTCGCAAGGCCGCGCAAGAGTTGGGAGCCGACGCGTGGTCTCACCGCGCGCGATGACGATGACGCGACATCGATGGCTGCCCGGAAGCCATCGCATTTCAGTAGAACGAGCGTTCAATGGGTCACTTCGACCGCCTCTGGCATGGCGTTGGGCGTATCGCGAGGACGCGGTACCCGGGCTTCATTTTCGGTCTGCCGTTACGCGGCAGCGAAATTCCGGTGTTCACGTATCACGATGTCGAAGCGCGCGTGTTCGCGCGCGACCTCGAGTTCCTCCGCGACAACCGCTATCGCACGCTCGGGCTCGACGAATACCTCGCGGTGCGGCAGGGCAAGCTGCCGCTCGACCGGCGGTCCGTGCTGCTGACGTTCGACGACGCGCGCAAGAGCTTTCATTCCGTCGCGTTGCCGCTGTTGTGTTCCTTCGATGCGCGCGCGGTGCTGTTCGCGCCCACATACTGGATGGATGACGCGGACCGTGCGCCGGCGGATGACTTGTTCATGTCGTGGCCGCAACTCGCCGCATGCGTCGCCTCCGGGCGGGTCGACGTGCAATCGCATGCGCATCGGCATGCACTCGTCGCGACCGAGCCGCGGCTGGTCGACTTCGCGAATCCGGCCGCGCTGCGGCACTTCGATATTTACGACTGGCCGATGCGCCACACGCTGCGCGGCGACGTGCTCGGCCGTCCGCCGCTCGGCACGCCGATCTATCGTTCGGCCCCGCTGCTGTCCGCGACGACGCGCTATCTCGAAAACGAAGCAGTGACCGTGGAGTGCCAGCGCTTCGTGCAGCGCCAGGGGGGCGACGCATTCTTCCAGCAGCGCGACTGGCGCTCCGCGCTGTTGCGGGAGTATCGCAAGCAAGCGCGGCGGCTGCCGGGCGTGTACATGAGCACCGCTGAAATGGGCAAGCTCGTCGACTCCGAGTTCGAGCTGTCGAACGCCGCGTTTCGCACGCATCTCGGCTACGCACCGCGATCGCTCGCGTACCCGTGGATGCTCGGCTCGCGCCTGTCGGTCGAGCTGGCGCAGCGACATGGGCTGCAAGCGCTCTTCGGTGTCGCACTCGACTTTCGCGCCGAGCGCCGCGCCGATCTGCCGCTGCCCGTGTATGGGCGCTTCAAGTGCGACTGGCTGCGTCTGCTGCCAGGCCGGAAGCGCACGAACGTATTCATGGCAATCGGAGAGAAGGTGCGCGGCTTCGCCGCGGGGCAGCACCTGGCGCACTGAACTGGCGTACGAATAAGAGAGGCGGGATATGAGTGGGCGCACGATCGGCATCATGGGGCGGCAGCTCGATCAGGACGACGGCTTGGGCGTATACGCGCTGCAGCTGCTGCGGGAGATGTTTCGCCTCGACACGGCGAGCAAGTACGTCGTGTTTCTGGATTCGCCGAAGTCGGCCCGGCTGTTCGATGAGTTTCCGCACGTGCGGACGCACGTCGCGCCGGCGCGCTTCAAGCTGCTCTGGGATCAAGTCGTCGTACCGCGTCTGGCGCGCCAGTACGACGTCGATCTGATCTTTCACGCCAAGTTCTCCGTGCCGCTGTTCACGCGCAAGCCGTGCGTGTTCGTGCAGCAGGGATCGGACTGGTACGTGAACCCGCAGAACTATCCGTGGTGGGACAACCTGTATATCCGGCTGATGCTGCCGATCTACAGCTGGAAGGCGACGCGCACGCTCGCGATCTCGCAGGCGACGCTGGACGATCTGGCGCGCTATACGTGCATCGACGTGCGCAGGTCCGTCGTGTCGTACGCGGGCGTCGGCGCGAACTTCACGCCGCACCGCGACGAGCAGGCGCTCGCGGCGTTTCGCGCGGAATATCGACTGCCTGAACGATTCATTCTCACCGTCGCGCGCACGTTGCATGTCGCGCACAAGGGCATGCCGGAATATCCCGGCGGCAACAACGAACGGCTGCTGCGCGCCTATTTGCGCTACCGGCGCGAGGGCGGGGACTTGCCGCTCGTCGTCGTCGGCAAGCAGGTCGAGGAGTACCTGCGCGCGCGCGGCTTCACGGATGCGGATCTGCAGCATGTCGTGTTCACGGGCTTCATCCCGAATGCGCGTATCCACATGGCGTTTCAGCTCGCCGAATGCTTTCTGCTCGCCACGTTGTGCGAAAGCTTCGGCATTCCGATCGTCGAGGCGTTCGCGTGCGGCTGTCCCGCGATCGTGCCGTCGACGTGCGCGAGTCCGGAGATTGCCGGCGGCGCTGCGCGGCTCGTGAATCCGCTCGATGAAACCTCGATCGCCACGGCGCTGCTCGAGGTGACGCGATCGGAGCCGCTGCGGGCCGAGATGCGCGAGCGCGGGCTGGCACGCGCGCGGATGCTGAGCTGGAAGGACACCGCGAAGCGCACGCTGGAAGTGTTCCAAGAGATCGCGCCGGCGCGCGTCGCGGGGACCCCGCAGGCGGTCACATCTTGAAGCTCTCGCGAGGGCTGATCCTGCGGGTCGCGCTGTCGATCGCGCTGCTCATCGTCCTGCTCGTCTACGTCGTCGATGCGCGCGAGATGGTGCGCATCGTCAGCAACTTCGATCCCGTGTACCTCGTGCTCGCCCTCGTGGCGGTCACTGCGGATCGGATGCTGATGACGTACAAATGGACGCTGCTGCTGGATGCGCAGGGTCATCGGCTGCCGTTGTTTCCGGGCACCGCGATCTATTGCGCCTCGATGATGTGGGGCATGGCACTGCCCGCGACCGTCGGCGCGGATGCGATTCGTGCCGCGATGACCGCGAAGCGCGGCTTCAGCGGCGCCGACGTCGTCGCCTCGATCGTGATCGAGCGCATGGTCGGGTTCGTGCTGGCGCTCGCGCTCGGCCTCGTGAGCCTCAGCGTGCTGCGCTCGCTCGGCGTCATTGATGGCAACTACGACTTTGCGTTATGGGTGGGCGCCGGCGGGCTCGTCGCCGCGGTCGCATTGCTGCTCGCCAGCATGAACGAGCGGTGGATCGAATGGTTCGTGCAGCGCCTGCCGCGCGCCTTGCGCGAGTCGAAGCCGTTCGGGCTCCTGGGCAAGTTCACGACCGCGTATCACTCGCTCGGTGCGGCGCGCAGCGCCATCGCGAAGTTCGGTGCGCTCACCGTTCTCGAGCAGATCGTCGCGATCGTGTTCCCGTGGATGATCGCGCTTGGCCTCGGCGTGCCGGCCAACCTGTGGTTGCTGCTCGGGGTGATGCCGATCGCGGGTCTGATCTCGCGGCTGCCGATCTCGGTGGACGGTTGGGGAGTCTACGAGTCGGTATTCGTCGGGCTCATGCTGCTCGCCGGCATCAGCGCGGAGGCTGCGCTCGCGATGGCGATCGCGGGACGTATTTTGCAAGTACTGGCATTTCTACCGTGGTGGCTCGCGCATCTCGCAATGAACGGCATGGTCACGCCGGATCAGCGCCCGACGCTTCACCGCGGGTGAGTTCATCGTCGGCGTTCGCGCGACATTCGTCGCTCGCATGCCGCGATTCGCCAATGACGGAACAATTCGTTTGCTCGTGGCGTACCATTTCCTTCAACGTGAGGGATCTGGCCGATGGTGGACTCAGGATTGCGGTATTTCACGCATCACGTGGACGGAGCCGTGTACGGTGCGTGGTATCGGGTGATTTCTTCTACACAGCTCGAAGTCATCGGTGTCGGCATCCTGGAGCCTGGCGAGTATGCGGGCTTCAGTCCTGAAAGCTCCGCGAGATCCATCCTGGAAAACTTCTTACGACGGCGCAGGCGTCTCGGTGCTCCCGTGTCCAGCTTGTCGGATCTGGAGCGGCCGACCACAGCGCGGGAGCCGCAGAAGCAGACGGGACCGACGAAGCCCGCGGACCGTTCGCGGTCGCGAACCTAGTCGCTTCACGCAACGGCCACGTGCTCGCGTGAGCGGGCCGCCGTTCTAGTCTGCGGCGCTCAGTCGTTTTTCCATGATGTAGTCGTCCATCACGAAGCCGTTGCCAATATCGGTCACGACTGCCTCTCGTACGCTGAAGCCCGCGCGTCGATAGACCTGCAGCGCCTTGTCGTTGTGCCTGTTCACCTGCAGCATGAGCATGCGGCAGCTGCGTTGCAGCGATTGCCGCTCGACGTGCTCCAGCATGAGCTTGCCGAGACCTTGGCCGTGCAGCCGCGGCAGCAGATACAGCTGCTCGAGCTTCATTTCGCCTGCGCTCCGCGTGAGCGCGTAGCTGCAATAGCCGATGAGCTCGTCCTGTGCCGACAGTACGTCCAGCCATCGATCGGCGGCGCCGACGTAGCGGCGCAGATTCTCGGGCGTGAAGCGCCCGCCCAACATGTATTCGATCTGCTCGGTGGTGATCATCGACGTGTAATGGGCGAGCCAAATCGTGCGCGCCAAACGCGCGACGGCATCGAAGTCGTGTTCTGCGAGGGGGCGGATGTCGGCGGCTGTTGCCATGGAGCGTCTCGGAGGTTGGATTCCTGTTCGCATCATACTTGGGCGCCGCGGCAGTGGAGCGCACAGCCACGGCGCATGGCGCCGGCGGCTCTTGACGAGATCCTCCGCGATGGAGAATGTGCGGCAACCAGCGGGGCAGACTGGATCATCGGCATGACCTCCGACCTTCGAATTCGCCACCTCGATACGCTGACCGAACGCGACCTCGACGCCTTGTGCGACGTGCTGATCGATTGCGTCGAAGGCGGCGACTCGATCGGTTTCATGCTGCCGATGACACGCGCGAAGGCGGAAGGCTTTTGGCGCGGAGCGATGGCCAGTGCGAGCAGAGGTGAGCGTGTCATTCTCGTCGCGCAGGACGGCGACGGGGCGATCGTCGGTACGGTGTCGGTCGTGTGGGCGCCGATGGAGAACCAGCCGCATCGCGCGGACATCGCGAAGATGCAAGTCCATCGGCGCGCTCGGCGCCGGGGGATCGGCAAACTGTTGCTGGAGGCGGCTGAGCGCACCGCCTTCGAGCGCGGACGCACCGTGCTCGTGCTCGACACCGCGAGCGACGATGCGGAGCGGCTCTACGTACGCGGTGGCTGGCAGCTCTGCGGCGTCATTCCGAAGTACGCGCTGATGCCCGACGGTCCGTATTGCGAAACGCGCGTGTTCTACAAGCTGCTGGCCGCGCTCTAGCGCTCGAGCGCCGAGCCGGTGGCCCGCGTCGGCACGCGGGCGAGCATCTTGTGCGAGGTCAGATAGAGCGTGCCGTCGTCGCCGAAGGCGCAGTTCGCGATCGCGGTGCCGGTTTCGATACGTCCCAGGCGCTTGCCTTCCGGCGTGAAGACGATCACGCCGCCTGGTCCGGTCGCGAACACGTGACCCGACGCCGCGACGGTCATGCCATCCGGCAGCCCCGGCACACCAGCACCCATGAGATCGCTCGCATCGGCGAACACGGTCCTGCTCGTCACATTGCCGTTCGCGTCGAGGGCGTAGCGCATCCAGATCGGACGATCCGGATCCGAGTTCGCGACATATAGAGTCCGCTCGTCGGGCGCGAGGGCGATCCCGTTCGGGAACGACAGCGAGGCATCGATCAGGCGCACTTCGCCGTTCCGGTCGAGACGATACACGCCGTTGAAGCTCAGTTCCTTCAACGGCGAGTCGTTGAGGCGTTCGAGCCCATACGGCGGGTCCGTGAAAAAGATCGTGCCGTCGCGCTTGCGCGCAATGTCGTTCGGGCTGTTGAAACGCTTGCCTTCATACGAGGACGCCAGCGTTTGTTTGCGCTTCGTCGCGAGATCGAGCCGTGCGATCAGGCGCGAGCCGGAATCCGCGAGCAGCAGCTTGCCTTGGCCGTCGAGATGCAAACCGTTTGCCCCGGCTTCGCGGATGCCTGGCAGCGGCGGCCCGTCGTAGCCCGACGGCTCGAGGAACACGGTCACCTTGCGGTCCTCCGTCCAGCGATACACCCGGTTCTCCGGGACGTCGCTGAACAGCAGATAACGGCCTGCTTCGATCCAGACGGGGCCTTCGGTCCAGGTGAAGCCGTCGGCAAGCCGCTCGATCTGCGCGTCCGTCGCGATGACGTCATCCAGTGCGGCGTCATAGCGCGTGATCTTGCCCGTCGGCACCGGTTCGGCCTGCGCGAGCGCGGTCGTGAGGAGCAATGCGAGCGTGGCGCGAACGAACGGCTGCATACGGGATCCTCAGCGTGAGGGCGTCACGCTCACTGGGGTGGCAAGCGAAGCGGCGGGCCCCGCGGCTGGGAAGGTCGCGGCGATCTCGAATGAGCCGCGCAAGCGGATGTCGGCCGCGGAGGCGCCGATCATGAATTCGATCGTGCCCGCTTCGACGCGCCACTGGCCTTGCGCGTCGTACAACGCGAGCTGCTCGGGCGCGAGCGAAAAGCTGATGCGTTTGCGGGCGCCCGGCGGCAGATGCACGCGCGCGAAGCCGCGCAGCTCGCGCACGGGCCGCGCCACCGACGCGACCGGATCGCGCACGTACAACTGCGCCACCTCATCGCTTGCGACCCGGCCCGTGTTCGTGACGACGAACGAAATCGACACGTTGCCGCCGCGCTCGACGCGTGTCGCGCTTTGCTGCAGTCCGTCGTATGCGAACGTGGTGTAGCTGAGCCCATGTCCGAAGGGGTATTGCGGCGTGATCGCTTCGTCCATGTAACGTGCGGTGTCCTTCGTCAGGTCTTCCTGGGGCGGGCGCCCGGTCGGATTCGCCGCGTAAGGGAACGGCACTTGCCCGGTGCTGCGTGGAAATGCGGCGGGCAGGCGACCGGCCGGCGAATAGTGGCCGAAGACTGCGTCCGCGATGGCATTGCCCGCTTCGACGCCCAACATCCACGTGCCCAGAATCGCCTGCGCGCCGTCCGCGAGCTCGGGAATCGCCAGCGGTCGTCCGTGCACCAGCAGCACGATCGTCGGCCGGCCCGTGGCGAGGATCTGCCGCGCAAGCTCGAGCTGGCTCGGCGGCAGGCCGATGCTCGAGCGGCTGCGTGCCTCGCCGCTCAAGTCAAAGTGCTCGCCGATGACGAGCACGACCGCATCGGCGGTGCGCGCCGCCGCCACGGCCGCGGGCACGCCCGCCACCTCCGGCGATCTGGGATCCGCGCCCGCCTCGTAGGTCACCTGCGTTCCGGGCGGTGCGTTCGCGCGCAATCCCTGCAGGATCGTCACGACATCCTCGGCCCGGCCCTGCGCGCGCCATGAACCCAGCATGGAGAGGGGGTCGTCCGCGAGCGCTCCGATGATCGCGAGCTTGCGCGCACGTTCGCGATTCAAGGGCAGCACCCCCTCGTTCTTGAGCAACACCAGCGATTGCCGGGCGACGTCGCGCGCGACGGCGCGATGCTCAGGCGCGAGCAGCACGCGTTGCTCGCGCGCGGCGTCGTGATATTGCAGCGGCTTGTCGAACAGCCCGAGCGCTTCCTTGGCGCGCAAGTTCCTGAGCACGGCCTCATCGAGCAATCGCATCCGCGCGGGATCGCGCGCGACGACTTGCTTCAGATCGTCCGCATACACGCCCGCGACCATGTCCATGTCGATGCTCGCATCGAGCGCGAGCGCGGCGGCTGCCGGCCGATCTTGCGCGACGCCGTGCGCGAGCAGTTCGGCGATCGCTTCCCAGTCGCTGACCATGACGCCGCGATACTTCCAGGTGTCGCGCAACGTGCCGCGCACGAGCGCCGTGTTCGCCGTCGTCGGGATGCCGCCGATATCGTTGAAGGCCGCCATGAACGACGCCGCCTGCGCTGTCGCGGCGGCATGGAACGGCGGCAGGTACACCTCGTGCAGCGTGCGTTCCGAGATGTCGGCGGAGTTGTAGTCGCGGCCACCGATCGCCGCGCCATAGGCCCCGAAATGCTTCGCCGTCGCCATCATCGTATCGACGCGGGCGAGGTCGTTCCCCTGGAAGCCGCGCACCTGCGCCTCCGCCATGCGCGCGCCGAGATACGGATCTTCGCCCGCGCCCTCGACGACGCGGCCCCAGCGCGGGTCGCGCGCGACGTCGATCATCGGCGCGAAGGTCCAATGCAGACCGGCCGACGTCGCTTCGATCGCTGCGATGCGTGCGGCCGCCTCGTGCGCGGCGGGCGACCACGAGCTCGCGATCGCGATCGGCACTGGAAAGATCGTGCGATAGCCGTGCACGACGTCCATCGCGAACAACAGCGGTATGCCGAGCCGCGATTCTTGGACCGCGACCGCTTGCAGCTTGCCGAGCGGCTCGGCGCCCGCGACGTGCAGATAGGACCCCACGGCGCCGGCGCGGACGCGATCCAGTTCAGCGGCGTCGAGCCGGGAGTTCAACTCCTTGCTGCGTCCGCCCGCGCGCTGCACGAGCTGCCCGATCTTTTCGTCGAGGGTCATCCGCGACAGCAATTGCTCCGCGCGCGATTCGGCACGGGCCGCGGCGCCGACGAGCAGCAGAGTGGATGTCGCGAGCCACACAGCGCATTTCGAGTTCGCCTTTCTCATGCGCTTCGAGCCTCCTGTCCCGATGGATTCGCCTTCGATCTATGCGTTCGACGACGCCGGACCGCCGAGCGGGGAAGCTGGCCCCGGCTCCGTCGTCGCGACTTTCAGCAATTCGCGCGAGACGCGCTCGTCGATCTCGGCCGCGTGCGATAGTTGCACAGGATAGCGAACGATTGCATCCACGCCCGCGGCCGTGAAGCGCAGCTGCACCTGCGGCTTCGGATCGGTGGCGGCTTGTGAGGACGCCTGCTGAATCGCCTCGGTCTGGCGCACGATGTCATCGCGATAGTCCTGGATCACGGCGGTGACCGCCGCGACGAGCCGATCCTTCATGGCGGCATAGTCGGCGTTCGCCGGCAGGCTCAGCGTGATCTCGTGCCATGCGAGGTCGACGCCCGGAATCTGTTTGAACAGGCCGCCCGACGCCTGGAAGATGATCGAGTTCGCAAAGCCAACGACCCGGCCTGTCGGCGTCATGTTGCCCTGGCCGCTCAGTTCCATGAGGTGCAGGCGCACGAGGCCCATCTCGATCACCTGACCCGTGACGCTGCCGATCTGCACGCGGTCGCCGACGCGAATGCCGTATCGGCCGATCAGGAAGAAATACCCGACGAGCGAGACGAGCACGCTTTGCATCGCGACGGCCAGGCCCGCGGTGATGAGGCCCGCGAACGTCGCGAGCGAGCCGAGCTCCGTCGCGAAGGTCGAGACGGCGATCACCGCGATGAGCACCCAGATCACGATCTTGCGCAACAACAAGACGCGCGAGCGACGCCGCGGGTCGTGAACGTAGCGGAACACCGCGCGCCGCCAGAGCTCCGCGGCCCCGAAGACGATCGCGAGCAGGCCGGCGAACATCGCAACGCGCAGGGCGAGTGCCTGAATCGCATCCTTGTATTGGCGCTCGGTTGCATCGCGCCAGCTCGCGAGATTGCGTCGATAT